>JACQTM010000094.1 GCA_016210825.1 Hyphomicrobiales bacterium | reverse complement strand
TCGGCGATCTTTTCGTTTTGCCGGAATATCGTCGGCAAGGGCTGGCAAGGCGTCTTATCGATGCCGCCGTCGGCTGGAGCCGGGCGCGGGGATGCTCCGGAATTTACGTGACGATAACGCCGGACGGCGAGACGCGGCATCGGCTTTCGCAATTCTATCGAAGGCTCAACTTCACCTCGACCGGCCGCACGACAATGATTTTAACCGCCGCCGGTTGATCGGCCACGACCGGAAACTGGAGTTGTCCATGCTCGATCACGTCTCCCTCGGCGTCAGCGATCTTGATCGCAGTCAAAAATTTTACGATGCCGCATTGCGGCCGCTTGGACTTGTCAGGATTGTCAACTTCGAGAGCCGCGGGTCTGACTATGGGAGCGCTCCGGGGACCCTCGGCGTCGAATTCACTATTACCCGCGAATCAAATGTAGTCCCGGCAGTGGGGATGCATATTTGCTTTCGCGCCCGCGACCGCGCGGCGGTTACGGAATTTTATCGCGCGGCGCTTGCGCACGGCGGCCGCGATGACGGCGCACCGGGGCTTCGCCCGATCTACCATGCAAGTTACTTCGGGGCGTTCGTTATCGACCCGGACGGCCATCGCGTCGAAGCGGTGTGCCACGCTCCGGAGACGGCGGAACAGCGTTAAAGGCGATTGAAAAATTGTTTATGCGAGGGAGCGGGATCTCAAAGATCAACGCAATCCCGCGTTGATCTTCTCAAGCACCGACGAACCGGGGCAGAGGTCTTTTTCGACGAGCGCGTTGAGCGGCGCCTCCACCGTCTGCAAATGCGCGTGCAGATCCTCGGCGCCGGGCTCGACATAGAGCAGCCCGGTGACGATCTGTCCCTTGGCGGAATGGTGTTGCATAAAGCCGAGGGCCGCCGTGCGGTCGTGAATGTCGTAGTCGGCGGCAAGCTTACGCAGCGCAAGCTTCGAGCCGTCGTGCTGCTCCACAACCTCGACGGTGCCTGCCGCATAATCAATGGTGATTGGCATTCGGCTTGAGATGAAATCGAGCCGGTTCACCGCCTCGTTATGCTCGCGGACATAATCGAAACTCTTGGTCGAGCCGGTGTGATTGTTGAAGGCGACGCAGGGGCTGATCACATCGAGGAATGCCGCCCCTTGATGCTCAATCGCGGCCTTGATGATGGGCACAAGTTGCGCCTTGTCGCCGGAGAACGAGCGCGCCACGAAGGTGGCGCCGAGCTGCAAGGCGGTCGCGGCGAGATCGATGGAATTGTCGGTATTGATGACGCCACGCTTGCTCTTGGAGCCACGGTCGGCGGTGGCCGAAAACTGGCCCTTGGTGAGGCCATACACGCCGTTATTCTCGACGATATAGACCATGTTGACGTGGCGGCGGATGGCGTGGGCGAACTGGCCAAAGCCAATCGAGGCGCTGTCGCCGTCGCCGGAGACGCCAAGATAAATCAGGTCGCGATTGGCAAGATTGGCGCCGGTGAGCACCGAGGGCATGCGCCCGTGCACGGAATTGAAACCGTGCGAATTGCCGAGGAAGTAGGTCGGCGTCTTCGACGAGCAGCCGATGCCGGAAATCTTCGCCACGCGGTGCGGCTCGATGTCGAGCTCGAAGCAGGCGGTGATAATGGCGCCGGTGATCGAGTCATGGCCGCAACCGGCGCACAATGTCGAAATCGCACCCTCGTAGTCGCGATGCGTGTAACCGAGCGCGTTCTTCGGCAGGCCGGGATGATGGAATTTTGGTTTGGCGATGTAGGTCATGACGCAACCGCTTTCATCTTACCTGTTACCTGTCATGCCCGAGGAAGCGGGCATCCAGTAATCGCCGGCAAGGAGGTTAAGGCGCAACGCTTGTGACTACTGGATCGTCCGCTTTCGCGGACGATGACAACAAGAATATCTATCATGCTCCCACCTTCCGCAACGGCGTAATCTTCAGCTTGTCGAGATGGTCGCCGATTGAATGCGCGATGAACCGCGCGGTGATCGGCGTGCCGTCGTAGTGCAGGATCGGCACCAGGCGCACCGGATCGATGCCGCATTCGTTGACGATGAGCGAGCGCAATTGCGCGTCGCGATTCTGCTCGACGACGAAGACGAAGTCATGCCCGGCGACGAAGCTGGCGACGCTCGAATGGAACGGGAAGGCGCGAATGCGCAACCGGTCGATCTCGTGGCCGCGTCCCTCGATCATGGCGAGGGCTTCGTCCATCGCCGGCGCGGTGGAGCCGAAATAAATCACGCCGTATTTCGTCGGCTTCTTGGCATTGGCCTGCAGCGGGCGCGGGACAAGGTCCTTCGCGGTCTCGAACTTGCGGATCAATCGCTGCATGTTGTCGGTATAGGCGCCGCCATCCTCGGTGTAGCGCGCGTATCGATCGCGCGAGGTGCCGCGGGTAAAGAACGAGCCCTTGGTCGGATGCGTGCCCGGGTAGGTGCGATAGGTGATGCCGTCGCCGTCAACATCAAGATAACGGCCGAACTCCTTGCCGGCCTCGAGTTCCTCCGCCGTCATCACCTTGCCGCGGTCGTATTGGCGCGCATCGTCCCAGGCGAGCGGCGCGGAGAGGCGATGATTCATGCCGATATCGAGATCGAGCATGACAAAGACCGGTGTCTGCAGCCGGTCGGCGAGGTCGAATGACAGCGCGCTGAACTCAAAGGATTCCGCTGGATCCTCGGGGAAGAGCAACACGTGCTTGGTGTCGCCGTGCGAGGCATAGGCGCAAGAGGTCAAGTCGCATTGCTGAGTTCGCGTCGGCATGCCGGTCGAGGGGCCGGCGCGCTGCACATCAAAGATCACCGCCGGGATTTCCGCGAAATAGGCCAGCCCCAGGAATTCCTGCATCAGCGAGATGCCGGGACCGGAGGTGGCGGTGAAGGCGCGCGCGCCATTCCAAGC
>JACQTM010000093.1 GCA_016210825.1 Hyphomicrobiales bacterium | reverse complement strand
CGTCTATTACGCCGGTCACGGCCTCGAAATCGGCGGCGTCAATTATCTTATCCCGGTCGATGCGCGGCTTGCCACCGACCGTGACGTTGAGCTCGAAGCCGTGCCACTCAACCAGGTACTCAGCGCCGTCGAGCGCGCGCGCAAGCTGCGTCTCGTGTTGCTCGACGCCTGCCGCGACAATCCGTTCGCCAGCCAGATGAAGCGCACGCTCGCCACCCGCTCGGTCGGCCGTGGCCTCGCCTCGATCGAGCCCGAAGCCGGCACGCTCGTCGTCTATGCCGCCAAGCACGGCGAGACCGCGCTCGACGGCGACAGCGCCAACAGCCCCTTCGTGACCGCGTTCGTGAAAAACCTCGCGACGCCGGGCCTCGAAGTACGCCGCCTGTTCGACTTCGTGCGCGATGACGTCATGGAGGCGACCAATCGCCGGCAGCAACCGTTCAGTTATGGCTCGGTGCCCGGACGGCAGGACTTTTTCTTCGTGGCGCGATAGGATCGTTCCCCACACATCTTAACGGGGGGAAATTATGACGCGAGAGTTGTTCTGGCTGACGCTAACGGTCGGCCTCACCGGTCTGCTCTGGGTTCCCTACATCCTCGACCGCATCATGGTGCGCGGGATGAAGAAGGCGATGGACAATCCGTCGTCCAAGGACAAGCCGCAATCGGCCTGGGCGCAACGGCTCTATTTTGCGCACACCAACGCCGTGGACAATCTCGTCGTCTTCGCCCCGCTGGTGCTGGTTCTCGACTCGATCGGCCATTCCACGCAATCGACGGTGATCGCCTGCGCCGTCTATTTCTGGTCGCGGCTCGCCCACGCCATCATCTACACGCTCGGAATTCCCGTTCTGCGCACGCTCAGCTTCGCGGTCGGCTTTGTCTGCCAGGTCGTCCTATTCATCGCGATCTTCGGAAAGTTGTGAGTTCGTCCTCATCCGGAGACGCCGCCCCGAGGCGGCGTCTCCACGGATGAGATCCGGCCGATTGGAGTTTGGACTGAAAATTCCGGCCTACCGGACCATGGACCAGTATCCGTTAATGGAAGGAACCAATGGGTATATTCCGAAGAAAAGCGCCAACCAATTGTATCCCGATCCATCCTGATAACATCACAACGAAGGATTGGATTATTGTGTTGGAGGCGGGCACCATCATCGGCCCATCAACTGAAAAACTCCGCGTTGCGCTGGCGACGATGGAGAAAAAGATCATAAAAAAATACAACATTTTCTTGCGACCGCAGCACTTCCTGTTTTTGGAGGGATACGATCCGCGAATTCATGGCGTGTATTTTTGTCCCCAACTCTACAAACTTGACTCGAATAACAAACCCGTTGTGCTGGAGGGCGATGAAATCGGCAAATTGCTTGCCAAACACGTCCAGGACGGCGTCATACCAATCCAGCCCTGGTATGAACCCTTAGAGAAATTGCCCGGCCGGCCGATCATCACCACCACCACCATGGGTTCTAATCTTGACACCCTTGTCGTCGGCGGACCCACGCACACTTCGCCTGCATGACGCTTCATCAGGCGGCGCTGCGCAATTAACGTCGCGATCTCCGGTTCTGCTGGCGAACCTTTTTCGCCGTTTGCTTGAGTACATCGATTTTGACCACGGACGCAGAGTCTGCGGTCCGTTCGTCCCATTCTTCCATCCAAACGTCGCGCACCGCCAGATACCAAGCATTGAGCACGACGCTGGTGCGGACCTGAAACCAGATCACTAGGCCCGTCAGATAATAGATGAATGCAAGAAGGGCCGTACTGAATTCGATGCGGCGGTAAAGAATGGCCTCTTTCAATTTATGGGCATCGCGAATGTCCGTGCCCAAGTTCCAAGACGCCACCCCTGCCGGCACGAGACATATTAGCACGGTGAACAGCAGTAGCGGTTGCGAATGCCGCGAAAACAGCAAGACGAAGCGTTGCGCGACGGTATGATAAGCATAAGCATAGTGCTCGGCCGAGAGGTGTCCGTCTTGCGGTTCGAGCTTGAAGACGCGCGGGCACCAATAATAACGCCGCCGCGAAACATCATCCATGTCGACGATCGCGCGCACAGAGTGATTCTCGCGTCGGGCGGTGAAGAATGCCCATGACATGATCAGAAGCAGCCCCGCTTCACCGATCACTCCGAGGTCGGCGACCGACAGCTTGCCAAACCCGCCGGGAAACGACACGAGCGTGGATTCGAGATATGCCTTTTCGGCCCACTCATATCTCTCCTTTGTCGATTTCGCGCACAATTGAAGCCGCAGCTCCGACGGGATGTTTGTGTCTTTGACGGACGTCGGAAAGCGCTCACACCATTTGACGAAGGCTTCGTTCTTGTTGTCGACGAGCGACAAGGCGTGCATCTCGCGCGAGTCGTGAACGACTTTGCGCAAATAACCAAGATCGACGCTGTAGAGCGCCCACGCCCAGACGAATGACCAGGTCAGCGCAACCAGGAATGCCGTGCGCGCGGATGCCACCGCGTCGGCTAATTGCAAACATCGCGCGTCCACCAGCTTCCAAAGCGTTGCCGGTTCGCGCTTGCGAGGGGGCATGAAGCAACTCGAAATAGCCGCGCTACTACCCTGAATTGTATAGAGATCTCCTCGCCAATCAAGCTTGCGTCACGTCTCTGCCCGAGCGCCTACGGAAACAGCGCCACCTGCTCGAGCCCCATGGTCTCGAGGAAACCGAGCATGAGGTTCATGTTCTGCACCGCCTGCCCCGAGGCGCCCTTGACCAGGTTGTCGAGCGCCGCGACCACGATGGCGCGCCCCTCAATCCGGTCGTTGGCGACGCCGATGAAGGTCAGGTTGGAGCCTCGGACATGGCGCGTCTGCGGCGTTTCGCCAAATGGCAGAACGTGCACGAACGCTTCCTTCGCGTAATACTTTGAAAGTATCGCGTGAAGATCAGCGGGAGTGCGCCCGCGCTTTCCGCGCACGTAGATGGTGGAGAGAATTCCCCGGTTCATCGGCACGAGATGCGGCGTAAAGGTAACGATCACCTCGCGCCCTGCCGCAGCGGAGAATTCCTGATCGAGTTCGGCCATGTGCCGGTGGTGGCCGACGCCATAGGCGTGGAAACCTTCCGAAACCTCGGAGAAAATCATGGTCTCCTTGACCGCCCGGCCCGCGCCGGTCATGCCGGATTTGGCGTCGATCACGATCTCGGAAAGCTCGATCGCTTTCGCCTTGATCAACGGGATGAGCGGCAACTCCGCGCAGCTCGTGTAGCAGCCCGGATTGGCGACGAGCTTGGCATGCCGGATCGTGCGCCGGTGTACCTCGACGAGGCCGTAAACCGCCTGCTTCTGTAATTCCGGGGCGCGATGCGCATGGCCGTACCAGCGTTCATAGGCGGATACATCCGCCAATCGAAAATCGGCGGACAGATCGACAATCTTGATCGCCGGCGCCGCCGCGACAATACGCTTGATCACGTCCTGCGTCGTGCCATGCGGCAGCGCGCAGAAGACGAGATCGAGCCCCGCGCCCGCCCAATTCACCCCGTCGATTGATACGAGCTTCGGCAGCGAGATGTGCGAGAATTGCGGAAAGACGCTACGCATCTCCTGCCCGGCACGTCGATCGGCGGTGAGCAGCGCGATTTCGCATCGCGGATGCCGCAGCAGCAGGCGCACGAGCTCCGAGCCCGTATAGCCGGAAGCGCCGAGCACGCCGATCTTCGCTTTTTTCGCCATGGGTGCGGCCCTATCGTTCGGTCAAGCAAGACCGCCGGGCAGGATCGCGGAGATTTTGGAAAAAGCAATCGCCGCGGAGCTTGCGTCCGGCGGCACGGGGACGATTACACGCGCGTGCGCGCCCCTGCCGCGAAAGCACGGCGGCGGCGGAGAAAAAAATTAAGCGCGGTCGTCGTCATGGGGCGCGGCTATAAGCCGGTCTCGCTGAATCGTCAAGTCGGCCGGCCAATGGCAGCGGCTGCTCAGC
The DNA here is from genome assembly GCA_016210825.1 of Hyphomicrobiales bacterium. Taxonomy (GTDB): domain Bacteria; phylum Pseudomonadota; class Alphaproteobacteria; order Rhizobiales; family Xanthobacteraceae; genus JACQTM01. Next base: position 168 of record JACQTM010000093.1, on the reverse strand, counting down.
CAGCATCGCCTTAACCACGACCGCGCGTGCCCTCATGGCATCGAGACCGTGCACGGAAATGAGGTCCTGACAGTCGGCAATAATGGCATCGGCATCCTGCATGATCTTCAGGCGCTTGAAGTGATCCTCATGGCGCAACCCCATGCTCTCGCCGATGATCTCAAGAAT
>JACQTM010000092.1 GCA_016210825.1 Hyphomicrobiales bacterium | reverse complement strand
TCCATATTCCACTCATTACCGCGACCCGTCTTCGCCAAGGCTTCGACGGGCTGATGCCTGAGCCCTCCGAAGCGTGAGCGAAGGAGGGAAGCGGGAATCCCGCCTTTGCTGCGACAGCGATTTGCGGCCCTGGGTCCCCTGCCTTCGCGGGGACGAGCGGGTAGTTCGAGGCGACAGGGTCCACGCTAGGTCGTGGCCCGCGCGCCGGAGGACATCGTCAAGGTCAAGCGCCTTGTCCGCCGAAGCTCGTGAGCGCGAAGGCGGAAGCTACACGGCGGCGTTCTTCGCGCCCGTTCTCCTGCGCCGCGGCGTGAAGGGGAAGAAAAGGATTCAGGCAGCGGAGAGAGGTGGTCCCGGTTTCCGGGACAGTTTGGCGGCTTGGCTAAGATGGATTCTGGGTTCGATTACGCCGCCAATTTCTCCTCGACTGCTTGCGTAGCATAGACCTCGTCGGGCGTCTTGCCGGCGAAGGTTGAGTGTGGTCGATCGGCGTTGTAGTAGCCGATCCAACGGCCGATCCCGGCTCGTGCCTCGCTGCCGCTCTCGAAGGCATTCAGGAAGACGCATTCGTATTTCAACGACCGCCACAGCCGCTCGATGAAGACGTTGTCCATCCAGCGGCCACGGCCATCCATCGAGATGCGGATGCCGGCGTCCTTCAACGTGTTGGTGAAGGCAAAGCTGGTGAACTGCGAGCCCTGATCGGTGTTGAAGATGTCGGGCCTGCCGAAGCGAGCGATCGCCTCCTCCAGCACGGCGACGCAGAACTCGGCGTCCATCGTGTTCGACAGCCGCCAGGCGAGAACTTTACGGCTCACCCAATCCATGATGGCGACGAGGTAGAGGAAGCCGCGGCGCATCGGAATGTAGGTCACGTCGGCGCACCAGACTTGGTTTGGCCGCTCGATGCTCAGGTGCCGCAGCAAATACGGATAGACCTTGTGCTGCGGATGCGGCTCGCTGGTCTTCGGCCGCTGGTAGATCGGCGCCAAACCCATCTTGGTCATCAGCCGACGGACGCGATGGCGCCCAACGCACCAGCCGTTGCGTCGCAGCTGCCGCGCCATCTGTCGCGAGCCGTACCACGGCGTCTCCAGGAACTGCTCGTCGATCAGACGCATCAACCTGAGCGTCTGTTGGCTCTCCGCCGTCGGCTCACGGTAGAACGATGAGCGACTGATCGAGACCAGCTCGCACTGGCGCACGATCGAGAGCCGTGAATGACCGGGGTCAATCATCGTCTTCCTCCGATCCAGGCTCAGCGATCGAAGGCTTTGGCCAAAAAATCCCGCTCCACAACGAGCTGGCCAATCTTGGCATGCAGCTTCGTCAGCTCCGCGTCGCGGTTCTGCTCGCGCGCCGCGCCCTTCTCGTCGAAGACCTTGGCCAGCTTCTCGATTGCCTCGCGCTTCCAAGCGGCGATCTGCGTCGGATGCAGCTCGTACTTGGTCGCCAACTCCGCAATCGTCTGGTGGTCCTGGATCGCCTCAAGCGCAACCTTGGCCTTGAACTCCCCCGAAAACCGTCTCCGCGTCCTCATGGTGGATCGTCCTCTGCATCGGCGAATCCACCTTAGCCGGCTGTCTCAGAAAGTGGGACCACCTCTGTACCATCTTCGGTTAATGCGTTAGCCACCAAGTCTCGGCGAGCGCAATGAACGCCCCTGAGTTTGGACAATAAGTTTCCCAAACTGGGTTGTTAGGATCGCGCTTCAAGTCCACCGCACAAGCTTCCCTATAACTGCAACTCGCGCAGCGTCGCTTAATTTTGTCAAACTCTTCGCTGTCGCCACATTCAATCGCGTAGAGATCGAGACCCAGCATTGCCATCCGACAGTCTAGAAGTTCGTCGTGTTCGTCACGTGTCGTAGGTTTTCCGGTTGAGCCAGCATTGCGGATTTGCATCAAATCCTCCTGCGTTCCTTGATACTATCACACTGAAAAAAATCATTCGTGCATTGACCCAGTTCAATACACCAGAGAGTGGCACAATGCCCCGTCCCGATTGCACATCCTATCCCCCCAGTGACCTTTCGAAGACGTAAGGGCTCCAGGCTCGATGAACTTGCACCGAACAAGTCCCGGGCGGGGCATGCTTCTGGCACCAGCCAGAGGCTAGGGAGCGAACAACAAACAGGGGCGCCGGCTAAATTTCCTCCGACACCATGGCGATGGCACCGCACGGGCATTCCTGGGCACACACTCCGCAGCCCTTACAATAGTCGTAGTTGAACCGGAAGCGTTGGCCCGGACCAAGCTTGATCACCGCATTATCCGGACACACGCCGTAACAGTTGTCGCACTCAAAACAATTGCCACAGGAAAGACACCGGCGCGCCTCGTAAAGGGCGTTGGTCTCGTCGAGCCCGCCCTGCACCTCCTCGAAAGTGCTTTGCCGACGAGCAACTTCGAGCATCGGCCGCACAGTCTTCGGCGCATCGGCGTAATACCAGGTATTGAGCTTCTCTATGCTCGCCAGTTCGTGCTTTTCCGACGGTGTATAAATGGCGCCGCGCAGCCATGCGTCGATGTGGCGGGCCGCCTTCTTGCCGTGACCTACCGCCACCGTGACGGTGCGTTCGGAAGGAACCATGTCACCGCCGGCAAAGATGCCGGCATAGCCAGTCATCATATTAGAGTCGACCTGCACCACTCCGTCCTTGATTTTCAGTCCTGGCACGCCGTCGAGTAGTGACATATCAACATCTTGGCCGAGCGCCAGCACCAGCGAGTCGGTCTCCAGCATCTCGAACTCGCCGGTCGGTTGAGGGAAGCCCTTCTCGTCGAGTTGCATCTTTTCGACGGTGAGCACGCCCTCATCCATGCGCTTGATGGTCGAGAGCCATTTCATCATGATCCCTTCCTGCAGTGCCTCCTCGACCTCGAAGTCATGCGCCGGCATGCGATCGCGGGTACGGCGATAGATGATTATCGCCTCGGTCGCGCCAAGCCGTCTGGCGGTGCGGGCAGCATCGATGGCTGTATTGCCGCCGCCATAAACAACTACGCGTCGACCGAGCAGCGGCTTGTCTTCGCCCTCCATCGATCGCAGCAGAGCGACGGCGTCGAGAACTTTTGCCGCTGAACCGGCGGGTATATAGGCGCGTTTACCGATATGGGCGCCGACGGCGAGGAATGCCGCATCGAAGCGGCCGGCCTGCATGCTGTCCACGACGTGGTCAATCTTAGTGTTGAGCTTCATGACGACGCCGAGGTCGATAATGCGGTTGATCTCGGCCTCGAGTACGTCGCGCGGCAGACGATATTTGGGAATCCCGAACCGCATCATGCCGCCGGTGAAAGGGCCGGCTTCGCGGATCTCGACCGCATGCCCCTTTCGCCTCAGATGATATGCAGCGGACAAGCCCGAAGGGCCCGCGCCGACCACCAGCACGCGCTTGCCAGTATCGGCTTGCGGCGGTGCAAATCGCCAGCCGTTGCGGATTGCCACGTCACCGAGGAAACGCTCGACCGAATTGATGCCGACAGCTTCATCGAGCTGCGAACGACTGCACACATTTTCGCAGGGATGATAGCACACCCTACCCATTACTGCCGGCATCGGGTTGTCGATCGACAATGTGCGCCATGCGGTTTCGTAGTCTCCGGATTCGGCGTGGTATAGCCAGCTCTGAATGTTCTCACCGGCTGGACAGGCGTTGTTGCAAGGTGGCAAACGGTCGACATAGACCGGCCGCGAGGTGCGCCACGACCCGGTCAGATTGGCGAGGCTGGTGCCGACATCAAGGCTGATCGCGAAGGGGCGTTTCATTCGACGTCACCCTCCCAGTCAAACAGACGATACTCAGCGATATTACGGTCGGCCATCGCCTGCAGTTGACTGATGCACTTTCTCCCCTCTTCCGTGGTGAAAAGATGGGCGAAGCGTCGCTGCGGCTTCAAGTAATCTTCGACGGGAACCCGGCGGCGAATTTTCCGACGGCCGGTGACAACGCCGTGCTCAGCCTCGAACACCGGGAACATCCCACACTCGACCGCAAGCTGAGCCAGCCGGATCGTATCCTGCGAGGCCGAACCCCAACCAAGCGGACATGGCACGTGGATGTGCAAATAACGCGCACCATGAATGCCCATTGCCTTCACAACCTTGCGCTCGAGATCATGCAGGTCGGCGACCGTCGCAGTGGCTACAAATGGAATTCCGTGGGCGACGGCGATCTTTGGCACGCTCTTACCGGTGCCGAAAACATTTCCCGGCTGCGGTCCCACGGCCGGCGTCGTCGCAGTGCGGGCAGCCGGGGGCGTCGCGGACGAGCGCTGCACGCCGGTATTCATGTAGGCTTCGTTATCGTAGCAGATATAGAGCACATCATCGTTGCGCTCGAACATGCCCGACAGGCAGCCGAAGCCAATATCGGTGGTGCCGCCATCACCGCCTTGAGCGACCACGCGTATCTCGGGCCGTCCTTTCACGCGCATAGCAGCAGCAACTCCCGTCGCGACGGCTGCCGCGTTGCCGAACAGCGAGTGAATCCACGGTATCTGCCACGAGGTTTCCGGATAGGGTGTGGTGAATACCTCCAGGCAACCGGTGGCGTTCACCGCGATCAGATTGCCGCCCGCCGCGCGCAACGCGGCATCGAGCGCGTAGCGGGCGCCGAGCGCCTCACCACAGCCCTGACAGGCGCGATGCCCGCAAGTTAATGCGTTTGATCGGTCGATTGAGGCCTGAACCGAGCGATCTGCCTCCGAAACAAGGCGATTGCCGACCGTGAAAGTTCCCTTCTGATAGAAGTGCAGTTTTTGTATCGCCGCCGAGGTGGTGCCGTTGGTCATCCGCCCCTCCCTCAGTCCGCCGCTGGCTTCTGCGCGCCGGTGCGGAGGCGGCGCAAGAGGTTTTCCGCTGTCGGTCCGGAGCGCCGGACCTTGCGGACATAATGCAGCTCCTTGGCGATTACCTCCTCGTTGAGGTCGAGAAAATGCGTACCTTCCCATGGCTGCACCAGCGCTCGGCGGAATAGCCGGTGTAAAGACGGACGGGTGATCGGCCGCCCGCCAAGCCCCGCCACCACCGAATGCACCTGCGGGGCCCCTGCGACATTGCGCAGGGCAAGGTCAACATGAAGCGCAAGCTGGCCGCCCATGCCAACTGCGAGACTTTTTTCTATCACCACGACATGCTTCGGACCGACCAGAACCTTGCGTAACGCCTCGACCGGGAACGGACGGAACGCCACCAGCGTGACGAGACCGATGCGAATCCCGTCGGCGCGCATCTCGTCGATCGTGTCTTTGATTGTCCCGTTGACCGAACCCATAGCGACGACCAGCACTTCGGCGTCATCAATCTTGTAAGTGCGCAGCAATCCGCCGGAGTCGCGACCGAACTGTTTTTTGAATTCGCCGGCGAATTCGGAAATCAGCCGCAGGGCGAGTGTCTGTTTATAGTGCTGAAGGAAGCGCACCTCGGTAAAGGCATCCGGGCCGACCATCGCGCCAATCGAGATCGGATCGTTCGGATCGAGCACCTGGACCGGCTCATAGGCGGGCAGATAGTCATCGACCTCTGCCTGTTCCGGCACGTCGACCCGCTCGACCGCGTGGGTCAGAATAAATCCATCGACGCACACCATGGTCGGCATCGATAGCTCTTCGGCAAGCCGAAACGCTTGGATGTGCAGATCGACCGCCTCCTGATTGGTCTCGGCGAACAACTGCATCCAGCCAGCGTCGCTCATCGACATGGCATCGGAATGATCGTTCCAGATATTGATCGGTGCACCAATCGCCCGGTTGCCGATCGTCATCACGACCGGCAGACCGAGCCCGGCAGCGTTGTAAACCGCCTCGGCCATGAACAAGAGGCCCTGGCTTGCAGTTGCGGTATAAGCGCGCGCGCCAGCGGCGGAAGCACCGATAGCTACCGACAGCGCGGTGAACTCGGATTCGACATTGATGAATTCGCAGTTCTTCAATTCGCCGGTGCGCACCATTTCGCCGAGCCTTTCGACGATATGGGTCTGCGGTGTGATTGGATAGGCGCAGATGACCTCCGGCCGGCAGAGCGCAATACCCTCGGCCATTGCATGTGAACCTTCAATCTGTTTCAACATGGGTGCGCTCCTCACCCAGCGACTGGCGCCACGGCAACGGCATCATGCGCGGCCTGCGCGGCGGCGACGTTGGTCTCTCCGACCTTACCGGGAAACGTTTGGCGGATAGCGACGGCAACAGAATCAAAACGGACTATTTTAGTGAGCGCGGCGAATGCGCCGAGCAATGCGGCGTTCGGCAATGGACGCCCGACATACTTGAGGGCAAGGTCACTCGCTGGAACGGCGCGTGCCTGCCCGCGCGGAAGTTTTGCGACTGCGTCCGCGATTTGCAGGTCGCCAAAACTTCGATTCGTGTTGACAAGCAGATAGCCGTCCGGCCGCAATCCATGGAACACATCAACAGCCTTGAACAAAGTTGGGTCTTGAACGATTAGCGCATCAGGTTCGAGGATCGGCTCGCGCAACCGGATTTCCTTATCGTCGATGCGGCAGAACGACACAACCGGCGCGCCGGTACGCTCGGAGCCGAAGCTGGGAAAAGCCTGCGCGTGGCGCTGTTCAAGAAATGCAGCGACCGAGAGGAGTTCCGCCGCCGTCACCACGCCCTGACCACCGCGGCCGTGGAAACGCACTTGAAACATGGATGGATTGTCCTCGCTTGAAATTACCATTGAACAAGCGGCCAGAACCGACCAGTCGCCAGCAATGACACCTGTAGATAAAGTGATGAGCAAATTCTGCCTTGAGATAGGTCAATTATTGACATGTCATCAAAGCGGATAGTGTTTTCGTACACACAGAGGTACCGCTACGGGTCATGAGTGCCGGTTCAGAGAGATTCCAGTTAAGATCGCTCACCACCGGAGATCAGCCCTTATAGCTGACGTGTCCGCACTTCGCTTCGGTGCCAAACGCCGACATTCCACGTCGTTGTGTTGAATTAACCGCCGCTTGTAATTGCAGGTTTGTCTAGGCTCGCGCAGAATTGTTATCGGCCCGGAAGCTGAAACGGCGAAAAAGAACAGTGCATTATCTTTCAACCTGATTCGACTCCACGCTGGGCTTTCATCGCCCAATCTCCCTAGGACGTCAGTTTTATGATCATTGGGCTGAAAGGCTTCGTCTGGTAGTTGTTGCAATTGATCGCGAGAGAGGCATTTCTCACGAATGTGACCGTGTCACCAATCAATTGGGTGCAGCTCGTGTTCGTGGTGGCTCCTCCGGAGAAGCTAATCGTTGCTGTGGGAAGGAAGATTGCGCCACTGAAATATTGTGATGCGCCACCATTGAACTTGAACGATGTGCCAGGAGGAATCCGGCGATCGCCGAAGATGATGATCCCCGCAGTTGGCCCCGATTTATGGGGCGTCAAATTGACCGTGGCATTGCCGTTCACATTAGCAATTGCCCAGTCGCTGCGATTCTTTGCCGTGAACACAAGGGTTACGTCAGTTCCAGCGAGCGTCGAGTGCGGCAATGTCAGTACCGTGATTTCGCGAATCTCGCGCACACCGTAAGATAAGCTTGATAATATTTGCGATTGTCCAGCAATTTTCAACCGCTCGCTGTTTAAAGCAAATCGCGTCAGGAGCGGTGGTTGATCAAGATCAAAGCGTTACAGACTGAACCATGGGCTTAATTTCAATCTAATCGCGCGCCCAAGCACACTTAAGAACCTACGGGATTTCAGTGAATTTCGGAGGAAGTTAGTGCACGAAACGCACGAGGTGCGCATTCATGGGCGGGGCGGCCAAGGTGCCGTCCTGGCATGCTCGATTCTCGCGCAAGCGCTGATCGACGACGGTAAATATGCGGTCGCAATTCCCTCGTTTGGATTCGAACGCCGCGGCGCGCCGGTCGCAGCCTTTCTGCGCTTCGATAGCGAGCCGATCCGGGCGATGACGAACGTCTACCTTCCCGATTGCGTTATCTGCATCGATGCCACCGTTCCGCGCACGGTCGATATTTTTTCCGGCATGAAGCTGGGTGGCACCGTGGTGCTCACAACGAAGGAAAAACTAGAAGAAGTCAAGTTTCCAGATTCTGTTTCGTGCGCCGGCCTGTGCGATGCGGTTGGCATCGCGCTTTCGATCTATCGAAAGCCGGTAACTAATGCGGTCATGCTCGGCGCGTTCGCGCGCACAACCGAGTTGGTGACGCTCGCCGCGCTCAAGGAAGCGTTCCAGCAAATAGATTTGCGCGACGCCGGTTTGACCGAAAACCTGTCGGCGGTCGAGCGCGGCTATAACGAGACTGAGGTGCACGACTTGAAGAAGGTTGCTCATGCAGCGGCAGTCGCGTGATCTTTTCGACGTATCGACCATTCCCGACGATCTGGCGCCGATCGCCACCGTGCTGAGTGGAATGCTGCCCGGTGATTGGCGCAGCATGCGGCCGCTGATCGATCGTCTTAAGTGCGTCAAATGCGGACTGTGCTGGCTCTATTGTCCGGTGCAATGCGTGGTCGAGAAGCCGCGTTGGTTCGATTTCGATCTGGCAGTGTGCAAGGGCTGCGGAGTGTGCGCGCAGGAATGTCCGCATCGGGCGATCCTTATGGTTGAGGAGATGGGTCGATGACCGCTGTCACCGACACATCTCGCTCCGCCTCCAATAAGCCGAGCTTCGTGGTCTGCGAAGGAAACGAGGCGGCGGCCATCGGCGTCGGCTTAGCGCGCCCGGACGTCGTCGCCGTTTATCCAATTACCCCGCAATCCTCCTTGGTGGAACACCTCTCGCAGATGATCGCCGACGGCCGCTTGCAGGCCGATCTCATGAATGTCGAAGGCGAACATGCGGTGATGTGCGGATTGCAAGGCGTGGCCTTGGCCGGCGGCCGGACCTTCACGGCAACGTGCGGACCGGGGCTTGCCTTCATGTTCGAACCTTATGTCCGTACGCCCGGTTTGCGGCTGCCGATGGTGGCCTCGCTGGTCACACGAGATTTGTTGACCCCGCAATGCGTCTGGGGCGGGCAACAGGACGCCATGGTCGTGCGCGAAGCCGGCTGGATTCAGATGTATTGCGAAACGGTGCAGGAGATCCTCGACAGCACCGTCATGGCCTACAAGATCGCCGAGCATCGCGATGTCATGTTGCCGATCAATGTCTGTCATGACGGTAATTATCTTTCCTTTGGCGTCACACGAGTCGAGGTGCCGGACCAGCAGGACGTCGATGAATTCCTCGGTCCGCCGAACACCAACTGGCACATTGCGCTCGATCCATTGCGGCCGATGGGAGTCGATCCGCTGACCGGCGGTGCTGGTGGTGCCGGCCCGCGCAACTTCGTGCGTTATCGCAAGGGCCAAGTCCGCGGTATGCAGAACGCACTGCGGGTCATCCGCGAGGTGCACGCCGCGTGGGGCGAGCGGTTCGGTCGCTATCACGCGCCGCTGGTTGAGGAATATCGGCTCGACGATGCCGATTATGCGCTTGTCACCATCGGCAGCATGACCGGCGCCGCCAAGGATGCCATCGATATCGCCCGCGATAAAGGCGAAGCCGTCGGTCTCATCAAGATCAAGACCTTCCGGCCATTTCCGCTGGAAGCGATGGTGGCCGCACTCGCTAAGGTGAAACGTATTGGCGTCGTCGATCGCTCGGTGAGCTTTGGCTGGAATTGCGGCCCGCTCTATCAGGACACATTGGGAGCGATCTACCACACCGGCAGAGCCATTCCGGCCATCAGCTTTATCGGCGGTCTTGCCGGCGCCGACATCACCGTCGAGCATTTTGCGCGCGCCATCGCGCTCACGCGCGAGGCGGAATGGGGCCGCATCTCCAGCGAGCCGGTCTGGCTGAATGAGAACGATTGAGAGTTCCATGCGCAGCAAGTACATGATCGTTGGCAGCAGCCATGCGGCCTTGGAGGCGGCAACGGCGATCCGCCTCATTGACGCCGACGGCACGTTGACGCTGTTGACGCGCGACGCGCATCTTCCCTATTCGCCGACCATTCTGCCTTACGTGGTATCTGGACGCTCGCAGCCCGACAATGTGGTTCTGCGCGATCAGGCATATTTCAACGATAACGCGATCGTCTTCGTGCCCGGCGCGACCGTTGTCTCGATCGATCCAGCGCAGTCGAGTTTACGCCTGGCATCCGGCGACACCTGGCGGTACGACCGGCTGCTGATCGCCACCGGCGCTGCGCCCATGCTGCCACCGGTTCGCGGCCTGACCGATGTGCCGTTTCATGTGCTGCGGTCCTTGGATGACGCCATCAATCTGCGGCAAGCGATGGGGCAAGCCCGCTCGGCGATTGTATTGGGCGCCGGACTGATCGGCATGCACACCGCCGAAAACATGGCCAAGGCCGATATTGCGGTCACCGTGGTCGAATTACAGTCGCACGCACTCGCAGGCTATTTCGAACCTAGGGCCTCGGCGATCATTGAACGCACTTTCGCGCGCAACGGTATCAGCATGTTGATGGGACAAACGCTGCGTAGCGTCGAGCGGAAGGGCGACGGCTGTCTCGCCACGCTTGCGGATGGCCAAACGATCGCGGCCGATCTGTTGCTGCTGTGCACCGGGGTCAAGCCCAATATCGGATTTCTGAACGGATCGGGCATAGAGGTGGATACCGGTATTCTGGTTGACGATTTGATGCGGACGAACCTGCCGAATATCTGGGCCGCCGGCGACGTGGCGCAGGCGCGCGGGTTTTGGGGCGGCAAGGTCATCAACGGGATTCTACCGAATGCGGTCGGGCAAGGCCGCATCGCCGGGTTAGGCATGGCCGATGACGCAGGCGTGACACCTTTTGCCGGCGTCGTGCCCCTCAACACCTATAGTTTCTTCGGACAACAGGCGATTTCCGTCGGCCGCGGCAGTACCGGCAGCGGGTTCGAAATTGAAGAATGCGGTAACGAAGCCGACGGTGTCTACCGGCACATCGTTCTCAAGGACGGGCAACTGGTTGGTATCGCGACGATCAACGATTTCATCGATGCCGGCATTATGTGGCAGCTCATTCTGCGTGGCACCGATCTGTCGCCGGTCAAGGCCGAGTTCATCGCCAATCCACAGCTGACCGGGCGACGATTGATGTCGCAGACCTGGCGTTAGGGGCACACCGTGGGCAAGTGTTTCAGCACCCTGCAATTCCATACCAGCCGCTGCGACGGCTGCGGCGACTGCATGACCGCCTGCGCGCAGGCCAAGGCGAATACCGATGATCAAGCGTATTCGCGCATCCACATCCTTCCCAAGACCGCCGGCGAGGTCGTCGAGCTCGCGCTTTGCCGGCAATGCGCCGACCCGATTTGCGTGATGAATTGTCCATCCGGCGCGCTGTCGAAAAACGGCGATACCGGAGTCATCGACTGGGCCGAGAGCAAATGCGTCAACTGTCTATTGTGCACGGCCGGCTGTGCATATGCCGGCATCGTCTATGAAGCCAAAGTCGGCCACGTCGCCAAATGCGATTTGTGTGATGGCGATCCGGCCTGCGTGAAGGTGTGTCCGAGCGAGGCGATCGAGTATCGCACCGCGGCGCGCATCTTCAATGCGTATGCCGGCAAGGAGGACATGTTCTGCCGCGGTCTCTCCGCCTGTCACGGCTGCAACTCCGAGCTCTTGATCCGCCACACCATGCGCATGGTGGGGCCCGACTCAGTCGTTGCCGCGCCGCCCGGCTGCATCCCCGGCATGGGGACGGTCGGCTACAATGGGCAGACCGGCGCAAAGGTTCCGATCTTTCATTCACTCTTGACCAACACCGCCACTATGCTGGCCGGCGTGAAGATGCAGTACAACCGCGTCGGGCGCGATGTCACGGCCATCGCGCTGGCGGGTGACGGCGGCACCTCCGATGCCGGATTCCAATCGGTCTCCGGCGCGGCCGAGCGTAACGATCCGATCTTGTTCATCTGCGTCGATAACGAAGGCTACATGAACACCGGCATGCAGTCGTCCGGCGTGACGCCCTACGGTTCGTGGACCTCGACCACGCCGGTTGGTGGGCAAATGCAGGGCAAGCGCACCGAGGCCAAAAACTTGCCGATAATCATGACGATGCACAATTGTTCCTACGTCGCGACCGCCTCGACCGCGTTCCTGGAAGACTATTACGCCAAGCTGGAGAAGGCGATCAAAGTCGCCAAGACCGGCATGGCCTATCTCCATGTCCACGCGCCTTGTCCAACCGGCTGGCGCTTCCCCTCCGGGATAACCACCGAGGTGTGCCGGATGCAGGTGCGCACCAACTTCGTTGCGCTATGGGAGTACGATCCGGAAAACGGGCTGCGCTTCACCCATCCGGTTGACCGGCCGGAGCCGGTTGCCGACTACCTCAAGATGATCGGCAAGTATCGCCATCTGAGTGAGGAGCAGATCGCCCATATCCAGCGAACCGTTGACGAAAAAATCACTTACCTACGGCAATTGACAGTGATGGCGGCAACTCGCCACCCTGCATCAGTTCACTAAATCGCAGTCGAAAAATTGTTCAGGATTCCGCAGCGGCCGCCTGATTATCCTGCGCGATGTGGGCGTAAATCTCGTCAATCTTAGCGAGCGGGCTGAGCCCGAACGTCAGACGCGCGCGGTCAACGTTCATCCAAAAATTTTGCGCAACGGCATTCGTTTAGCGTTCTTGGCGCCCGCTATCACCGCCGCAATTCTCGCTGGCAATGAACCGCAATGTTTGCGCTTAAGACATTTAAAAATAATTCCACTAGCTTGGACCACGCAGCGCACGATGATGAGCGAGCTCGCCCTCGCGTAACGTCCATTATGGAACAATTTAAATACAACACCATTACGCACAGTCATTGTCGTACTATGTCGTCATAACATTGCTGACTGCTGATGATAAAATTAACACGATAGCAAATTTACCCACGCCATCCGGGTCGTGCCGACGGATCGTAGCTTGCAGGTTTACCGAACGTCCGAATTTTTATTCGTTCGACCGCTGGAATCGACGCTCGCACGGGTGTGAACGCCGGAAGACGTTCATGATGCTAGCTGCGTAGGCTACGCAGCGAAGAACTTGGACAATCTACAATGATAAGCCGAAGCAATATCACGCGGCGTGAATATCAGAGCGGATCGGGCATCGCAGTGGGCACGGGGACATAGGCCACATACTTTCGCACACGACGCAGCGACCGCGGCTGCCGCACCCGTCGATCATCATGCACCTATGGGTACCACCGTAATCATCACGGACAAGCACTTGCGCGTCCAAGCCTTGGCGGCGCGCAAGTAGTGCGTGCGTGACCGCTACCTCCAACGCGATGGCAGCGCTCCAGTACGGTCCAACTTGAGCCTTGTCTGGTAACATGACAAACCATTCACCGATTGTCTTTATAACGGTGAAATTGATAGCTCGGAGCGGTTCATCGTTTGGCATGCACTGAACCAATCAGGACTGGGCAATATCGAATTGAAACACAATAGGTATGAAATTCACGTTAAGGGCAAACTAAGCCAGATTCCTTTTAGCGACGTCATGCGATGGAGCGCAAGTCCGGTTGTCCACTTCTGTCTCAGATCAATTGATACGCATCAATGCGCGCTTTCCTCACTCACGCGACAAGTGCGCATGAAACACGTACCAGCACGCTGGCCGGAACCTATAGGTTCGGTCCGTTGTACGCATTGTGGATCTAATGCGGAATTGGCTGTGGTAGAGCCCAAACGTGGACCACAATCAGAGCTGCGATCCTATCGGTGCCCACAATGTCACAACGTCATGGTCGTAACGGCGGGATCAAGCTTGTCGGAAAGTCTCACGATAACGTCGTCACGTCGGCGTTAAAATTGTCACGTCGGTTCGACAAAAAAAGACCCCAGACATGCCCGAGGTCTGCCGAGACCAAGGTTAAGGGGCGCTCCCAGTGAAGAGCGAGTCGCTGATGGACTCGGTAACCGCCCAACAGTCACAGCGCTGCTCAGTTCCCTAATGTATTGACTTTTCCCCGTAATTCACTCCCCCGGCTCAACCATTCCATCCGGGTCGTCCATCAAGTACTATCTATCAAACTGGCACAAAGGTAGTAGGAGATGAACATGAATCCATTCAAGGCGTTCACATTGAATTGGTGGGAGGGCGCTATTTTAATAGTGGGAACATTAGCAGCTGGAATTGCGATAGGAACTTATTGGCATGTCCTCTTCGCCGGCTATCTTCTTGCTCTCATAATTATTGCCGTGGTCGGTTTGGCGTACCACGCATACGTGTGGGGGAAGCAATAAATACCGGCCAAATTTTGTAAGATACTTTGATGAACCCCGACATGGGGCTGTACGTCTTAATACCTGTCCTTTCCGAAAATCATATCCGCGCGTAACGATGATGCAGCCCCGACAGAAGGGGCGTAGCGGTAATGCATCCGTATCTTTGGACCGCTCGACCCAGTGGCGCATCCTTGTGCAGCGATAAGTGCGTACGCGATGCATTATAATATGAGGCATACAAGCTTAGAATTTGCCGCAGGTGTGCCTCGCCAAAGATCAGCACGCGGTCCAGGCACTCGCGGCGCACCGTGCCGATCAGACGCTCCATTTGACCATTTTGCCACGGTGACCGGGGTGAGATCGGCCGGTCGCGGATGCCCATGGCCATCAGCCGCGACGTGAAGACATGTCCGTAGGCACCGTCATTGTCGCGCACCAGATAGGTCGGCGCCGATGTCCAGGGGAAGGCCTCGGTGATCTGTCGTGCCAGCCATTCTGCTGTCGGATGCCGCGTCACCTCGAACCCCAGCAACTGCCGCCGGCCGTGGCCCAGAACCAGGAACGCAAATAAGCAATCAAATGTCAGTGTCGGGACCACACACATGCCAATAGCGGCGATCGCCTCAGCGTGATTTCGCAGAAATGTCTTCCAGGTTTGCGACGGCGGTCTCCGAACCCGCACCATGTATTTAGAGACCGTCGACTGGGCGACTTCGAACCCAAGCATTAGCACTTCACCATGGATCCGGGGCGTTCCCCAGAGTGGATTCTCTCTGCTCATCCGCTTGATGAGATCGCGAAGCTCACGATTGATCTTCGGTCGCCCTGCCCTAGTTCGGGATTTCTAACGCCAAAAAGCTTTGAAACCGGCACGATGCCATCGAAGGATCGTCTCCGGCTGAACCACCTGAATTGCACCGAGCAGGCTCGGCCAAAGCCAGGCCATCCATATGATTAGCAACCGGTCACTGCCGCACAGCCGAAGACGAGGCGGCGCCCGCCGCAAAGCGATGTTGAGCTGATGTCGGAGGAACAAATTCTCGGCTTCAAGCCGCTACCGCGACTTGAACGTGTCGGCAACGACCATTCCGAGCGCGTGCAGGATCGCAAACATCACTCCAAATGATGCGATGATTCTGCCTTACGGCGCCAATCCAGGTGTCGGATGACATTTCTGGAAGGGACAGCGATGTCGCGAACTCCAGCAGACGGGATATCTTTCGCCGCTGTTTTTGGCTTATCAAGCATAGTCGTTCTCTCGGTCCAAGCGGAGCAAAACGCATGCAATGCGTAATTTCACTAGCTTAATTTGTGCCGCGACCGAAGTTGTCACACTGATTTAGATCAATAGATGATGGTGCATACTAAGCATGATGGCACAGGAGTCACGCGGCCACTGGCTCAGGGCGGCACGGACCTATCTGGCGGTCATCGGCGTCGGCAACCTGCTCTGGGAGGCTGTTCAGTTTCCGCTTTACACGATTTGGTACGAGGGCACTCGCGGTCACATACTGCTCGCGTTGATCCATGGGACCGTAGGCGATCTATTCATTTCGGCGGCCGCACTCATGGCGAGCATCGTCATTTTTGGTGATCAAAGGTGGCCTGCTCACGCTTTTTGGCGCGTTGGCATTCCGACCATTCTCCTTGGGCTCGGTTATACGGTTTACAGCGAATGGATCAACGTCGAGGTCCGTCACACATGGGCGTATGCGGAACTCATGCCAAGACTACCGCCTCTCGGTACCGGCCTGTCGCCCGTTCTGGAATGGATCGTTGTTCCGGTTCTCGCGCTCATCGTCACACGTCGGGATGCTGGCGGTTGATTGATCGGCGTCTCATTGCTTGTCACAACGCGAGAACGCAGCGCCACCTGCGCGCGATGATTGATACCTGCCTGATGGCATGTCGACGCTTGCGGAGCATCGAATGACGCCGAAACAGACATCTCCCCGATCCAAATGGGTGCGCCAGGTTGCGATGATTGTCTTTGCTGTCGCCACGCTATCGACTGTGTTTTTTGGTCTCCGTACTGTTGGCTCCTTCCGATTGCTGCGCTCGGCGTATGAGGCAGGCGCGCCGATGACCAGCGGTATCCGAGCTTGGATGACGCTCGATTACGTTGCCGCAACCAATCGCACGCCCACTTCAACTCTCATCGAACGGCTTGGACTTCCGTCGGGGACAGACCCTAATATGAGCCTGAAGTCCCTTGCCAAGCAGGCAGCACTTTCGCGGCCGCAATACGTTCAGCGCGTTCAGCGCGCGATCGCAGAGAGTGCACCCGATGTCAGATCGAATCACGCGATTGAAACCTTTGGCTGGCTTGCTGCGATTGGCGATGAGGTCCTGACTGCATTACTCGTATACGGATATCCAGCCCTCGGTTTGACGCTACTATTCGGTGCCATCGGATTGCCTTTGCCCGACGGAGTCGCAACGATCGTTGCAGGTTCATTGGCTTCTCAAGGGCGCATGGATTGGTTTTGGGCCGCTGTGATCACCGTGACCGCTTCGGTTCTCGGCGATGCTATCGGCTATGGTCTCGGACGTGTGCTTAGTCAGGAGCTCTTGGAACGCCATGGACATTGGTTTGGATACACGCTCGCCCGGCGAGCGCGCGTTCAATTGCTCTTCGACCAGTGGGGATCGCTCACGGTCTTCATCACGCGCACTTTCATGTCGTATCTCAGCTCCGTCGCAAGCCTGCTGGCTGGAATGGCTCGCTATCGCCTGTCAAAATTCCTGGCGATAGCACTCGTCGGTCGCTTGCTCTGGACAGCGGCTTACCTGGGGCTTGGTTATGGCATTGGAGCTGATTGGGCGGCAGCGATCACTTTTTTGACGAACCTGAGCGTTCTCATTTTGTCACTGATGGCAGTCATCGGGTCCGGCGTCGTCATGTCGGGCAGATCGTGATGATGAGCATCGGTGACGTTGCACGCGTTTCGGCAAGAGCAAATAAAAATCATCGGATTTGCGTTCGTCGTTAATGCCCCATGCTATCAGCCAAAGTTGTCACTTTGAGCAAGATCAACGAGCTACCCGGGTAGATATGAGCATTTGCCCAACGAAATGGTCCGTGGCGACGCGGCGGGTTGACGTTCATGACGCCACCGGATTGCGCGGATTCAAACGAGGACTGCGTATGATGATGAAGAATCTTAAGCGCGTGGCGATACTTGCCGCCGTATTGATCATCCCCGCCAATGTTGTTTTGGCACAAGGTGGCCCTCCTTGGGGCTGGCGCTACGGTCCTCGCGCCTACGGCTATTCCTCGGGAGCCGAGGTCGATCGCGGAAAGGTCGATGCTGCCATGAAGGTGACACTGAGCAGGGCGACCAAGGGAGAGACTTGGACTACTCCGGCCGGCGTCAAGCATACGCCGATTATGGTCGATAATCAGATCGTCGGTCAGCTTTGGGAAGATTCCGATCCGAAGACACTCATCATGGGTTCCTTCTGGTCGGGGCCTTGGGGCGTCAACGTCGAGCTTGTCAGAGACGGCAAGGTCGTCGGCATGCTTTGGGTCAAAGTTTCCTAGGCCAGTCAAACTCAGCATGCCGGCGGCGATCAAGGATGTTTGCATACCACGCGCGTTGGCCGCATTGATCTTCTTGATCTGCGCGCCAAATTTCGCGCTTGCATGGGGCGAATTGGGGCACAGGACGGTTGCCGAGATTGCGACGCACTATCTCTCTGAACAAACGACCGCCGAAGTGCATAAGCTTCTCGGTAACAGCGCGCACGCGATGGCCGAGGTGTCTGTTTGGGCGGACGCGATCAGGGATGGTGACAGACCAGAAACTTACTATTGGCATGTCGTCGAAATTCCCGCCAATGGCGTCCGGTACGACCGGGCGCGAGATTGCAAGAACGACGATTGCATCGTGGAAAAGATCAAGGAATTTGCCCGCGTGCTCGGCGATCGAACGGTCGATTGGCCGTTACGCGTCGAGGCCTTGCAATTTTTGATTCATTTCGTGGGCGATCTCCATATGCCCCTGCATGCATTTGCGCCGCTCAATCACCCGAAAGGAACCTGGATTAAAATCGGTGAGACAGTCGATAAGTTGCACCTATGGTGGGATAATGAGTTTGTGGATGAGCTCGGCTTCGATTCAAGCAACCTCGCAAATACATTGGCCGTCCAGATTACCGCAGATGATCGGAAAAAGTGGGAAATGGGAACATCTGAAGATTGGGCAAATGAGTCTTTCAAGATTTCCTCTGAATTTATCAGCAAGCATAAAATTATCGTCGCGTTGCGTGAAAACAACAATTCTGACAAAACACCAATCGTGCTCCCAGTCTCGGTTATCGACGAAGTAAAGCCTATCGTGGCTCAACGCCTCAAGATGGCCGGGGTGCGGCTCGCATGGCTGTTGAACCAAGCATTCAAATGATCACTCTGGTTCGACAGACTTTACCGCGGATAGTGACCCGCCAGTTATAATGAGGGTCGTCATAATCGTGGTGACGCGCCCTAGGAGAATCCGATGCGACGATTTTTATTCGCATTGATTTTTTCAGTCTGCACGCCCGGCCTCTGCTTTGCATGGGGCGATTGGGGTCACCGTACGATCGCCGAGGTTGCGGTTCGCAATTTGTCGGAAAAGGCGCAGGCTGGAGTTCAGGATCTTCTTGGTGGCCAGCGACAGTTCGTGGATGCCGCCATCTGGGCGGACTATGTGGATGTGGAGCGCCCGGAAAGCATCCCTTGGCACACGGTGGAAATTCTTCCCAACGGTGGTGGCTACAACCGGGCGCGGGACTGTCCGAATGATGATTGCGTCGTCGAAAAGATAAAGCAATTCGCCGAGGTAGTCGGCAATCGGCGGGCAGCAAAGCAAACACGAATCGACGCTCTGAAGTACCTAATTCATTTCGTGGGCGATCTGCATCAGCCGCTCCATGCTTATGCTCCCTTTAACCACCCGCAAGGTGCCTGGGTGCGAATTGGCGACGCAACCAACGAGATCCATTTGTGGTGGGACTGGGGATGGTGGCATTCGGTCGAAGCCGAGTTCGGTTCTGATCCAAGCAAGGCGGCAAAAAAGCTTGCTGCCCAGATCACCGCAGCTGAACGCAAGGAGTGGGAAAGTGGAACACCTGAAGACTGGGCGAACGAGTCGTTCCAGATCACGCGCGAATTTGCCACCAATCACGGTTTCATCGGTCTTCGCTGGGACAGGTTTTCTGAGGAAATGCCCGTCGTTCTTCCGGCCTCGGTCTTTGAGAATGAAATCAAGCCGGTCGTCCTCCAACGGCTCAAAATGGCTGGGGTGCGGTTGGCCTGGCTATTGAATCAGGCGCTCAAGTGAATCTCTGTTCCATGAGAAAGCATTTGTTGCTGCTGGCACTGCTGGCGGCTTGGTCCGGGGCTTTTTACCCGCACCACACCAATGCAGCAGGCATCGATAGCATCGATGTTGTCGTCGTGATTTATGCCGAGAATCGCAGTTTCGATAACCTTTTTGGCTTATTCCCCGGCGCCAATGGTTTGCAGAACCTAACCCCAGCCGACTACACGCAGCAGGATCGCGATGGCTCGGTATTGAAGGAACTTCCTCCGATCTGGGGAGGATTGACGGCCAAAGGTATGATACCGCAGGTGACGCAAGAACAAACCGCGCATT
The DNA here is from genome assembly GCA_016210825.1 of Hyphomicrobiales bacterium. GTDB lineage: Bacteria > Pseudomonadota > Alphaproteobacteria > Rhizobiales > Xanthobacteraceae > JACQTM01. Next base: position 2,379 of record JACQTM010000092.1, on the reverse strand, counting down.
TGCCCAACAAACCCTTCGCGATCGACGACCCAAACGGTCTCAATACACCGGCCAGCGTTATCACCAACGACCCGGGGCACGGTTTCTTCGAGAATCAATTGCAGATCAATGGCGGCAAGAACGACCGCTTCGTTGCGTATACGGACGTGGGGGCGCTGGTCATGGGATATTACGATGGCTCAAAATTGCCGCTCTGGAACATCGCGAAGCGATATACGCTGGCCGATAATTTTTTTATGGCTGCTTTCGGCGGTTCGTTCCTCAATCACTTCTGGCTGGTTTGTGCCTGTACCCCTTACTACCCGAACGCCGATCGGAGCCCAGCCAGGAACATGATTAGCGTTGTCGACGCCGACGGCGTGACACCGAAGATCGCCGCCAACTCGCCGAAATCCGCGCTCGATGGACAGCCGATATTTGTCAAGTACAGATCACTCACGCCGGATTTCTATGCGGTCGATTGGATGCAGCCACCGTATCAGCCGAGCGCCATCAAGCCGGCGCCCGGTGGCGATCCCGCCTATGCAAATCCGCGCGCGCCGGTGATTCTTCCGCCGCAAACGCAGCAGACAATTGGTGACCTGCTATCCGCCAAGGGCATCAGTTGGGTGTGGTTTGCCGGCGCATGGCAAGTCACGCTTGACCGCAAAGACGTGAAACCTGCGCCATATTTCCAATACCACCATCAACCGTTCAATTATTTTGCCGCGCTGGCCCCTGGCACTGCAGCGCGCGCTGAGCACCTAAAAGATGGCGGACTGGACGGTGGCGAATTCATCAGGGCGATTGACAACGGTAGGCTACCGCAAGTCACGTTTTACAAACCGCAAGGCAATTTGAACAAGCATGCCGGCTACGCCGATGTTGTTACCGGCGATCAGCACATCGCCGACGTGATCGCGCATCTTGAGAAGAGCCCGCAATGGCCGCGCATGCTGGTGATCGTCACCTACGATGAAAACGGCGGTTTCTGGGATCATGTCGCGCCGCCGAAGGGTGACCGATGGGGGCCCGGCACGCGTATTCCGGCGATCATCGTCTCGCCGTTCGCAAAGAAGGGTTTCGTCGATCACACCCAGTACGATACGACGTCGATCCTGCGATTCATCACCAAGCGTTTTGCCCTGCCGATGCTACCGGGCTTGCGAACCCGCGACGAGGCGCTTGCCGCCAACGGTAGTCAACCTATGGGCGATCTGACCAACGCGCTCGACTTCTCGCAGTGATAAGACATGTATCAGGCGTCAATGCAGCTCCAACTTCTGCTCGCCGAGCCTGGTGGCGTTTGGCGTTGGAAAATCGCGAGGATAAACACCTCTCAGTGTATAAATTCACCCTTCGCCATCATGAGATGGTGAGGTTGATGATGTGCACCTTGAACCATGATGCCCATGAATCCAAATGCCTTGAGTTTCACCACCTGACGGGGATCGGTCGTGGTGACAACAAGCTTGACGCCGTTGGCAAGGTCCTCGGTATTGGCCTGCCAGCCGATCGCCGTAAGTTCGCGTACATGAGATGGTACCATGCGCTTGATCGCGTCGCGGGCGCGGCCTTGACCAGTGATTGTAATCTCGACGCCGTTGTCGAGCGCCCGCTCACTCGCGGCCGCTTGCATGGTCACCTCGTCCATGTTGATCAGGTGCTCGCGTAGCGCTGCAATATTGACCCTCGACCAGTCAGTGGTGGGATCGGCTTCCAGAATTCGTACAATTTCTTGAATCGTACCAAATGCCTCTTGCCCAGGCATCGTCGGTATGGCGGATTCATTGCCGCTCATGTGTTGAGAATGGTCGAACTGAGTTGTGTGTTGAGCATTAACCAGCCGACCGCCAGCGATGACAGCGGTGATCGCGATCGCGGCGACGATAATGACGCCAGATAAATGATATTTGGCAGACATAATGAACCTCCAGAGTTCAGTTCCGTGCGGTGACTATTGAGCGGCCGCGGCGTTGTTCCACCGACGCGGCACTGACTGCCACGCCAGCGGGCATACCCCAGTCAAACGACGGCGAACTGTCCCATCATCCCATGGTCTTCATGTTCGAGGATGTGGCAGTGGTACATGAAAGGCATCTTCGCCGATGCGAGATGATTGAACCGCACGAGAATCTCGGCAAGGTCTTCCACCAGCACGACGTCCTTCCAGCCGGACTGCGCTGGGCTTGGCGGCCTGCCGTTATTGCTCAGGATGCGGAAGCTCACGCCGTGCATATGAAACGGGTGCGCCATGGCGGTCGATCGGATTTCCCAGATCTCCGACGTTCCGCGCTTGGTCGTGACGTCGACCCGGTGCATCGAGAACGAGCGACCGTTGATTCCCATCATCTGCGCAGCGGCGGCGTGATCGTGCCCCCCGCTTGGGGTGCCTCCGTT
>JACQTM010000086.1 GCA_016210825.1 Hyphomicrobiales bacterium | reverse complement strand
CGCCGTCGGCCACGGCACGCTTTCGCAGGCGCCCGCGATCAACCACGCGACGCTGCGGGCCAAGGGCTTCACCGACGACGTCATCGCCAAGGTGGAAAAGGCGCTGCCGGCGGCGTTCGACATCAAGTTCGCCTTCAACAAATGGACGCTGGGCGAGGAATTCTGCCGCGAGGCGCTGAAAATCGCGGCCGAGGATCTCAACCTTCCGGCCTTCGATCTCCTCGCCCATCTCGGCTTCACGCGGCGCGAGATCGAGGCGGCGAACGTGCACGTCTGCGGCGCGATGACGGTGGAAGGCGCGCCGCATTTGAAGCCGGCGCATTATCCGGTGTTCGATTGCGCCAATCCGTGCGGGCGCACGGGCAAGCGCTACCTCTCGGTCGAGAGCCACATCCGCATGATGGCGGCGGCGCAGCCGTTCATTTCCGGCGCCATCTCGAAAACCATCAATATGCCGAACGAGGGCACGGTCGAGGACTGCAAGGCGGCCTACATCCTGTCGTGGCGGCTCGGGCTGAAAGCCAACGCGCTCTACCGCGATGGCTCCAAACTCAGCCAACCGCTTTCCGCGCAGCTCATCGCCGACGAGGATGACGGCGAAGACATCGAGGCGCTGCTGGAGAAACCGGCGGCGGCGCGCGCGCAGGCTTTGGCCGAGCGCGTGGTCGAGAAGGTGGTCGAGCGCATCACGGTGCTGCGCGAACGCGAGCGCATGCCCGACCGCCGCAAGGGCTATACGCAAAAGGCCGTGGTCGGCGGCCACAAAGTGTATCTGCGCACCGGCGAATACGACGACGGGCGCTTGGGCGAAATCTTCATCGACATGCATAAAGAGGGCGCGGCGTTGCGCTCGCTGGCCAACAATTTCGCCATCGCCATCTCGCTCGGCCTGCAATATGGCGTGCCGCTCGAGGAATATGTCGACGCCTTCACCTTCACCCGCTTCGAGCCTTCGGGCCCGGTGCAGGGCAACGACTCGATTAAGTACGCGACCTCGATCCTCGACTACGTCTTCCGCGAGCTTGCGGTGAGCTACCTCTCGCGCTTCGATCTCGCCCATGTCGACCCGAGCGACGCCGGCTTCGACGCACTCGGCAAGGGCGTGGCCGAAGGCAAGGCGCCCGCGGGCGGCTCGCCGGCATCGCGTTACGTGTCCAAGGGTTTGACGCGCTCGCGCACCGACAAGCTCGTAGTCATGCCCGGCGGCGGCACCTCTTCTCCCTCCCCCACGCCAAAGTCGGATGTTTCCGACTTTGGCCACGCTTCAGGCTCGGGGGAGGGTCGGGGTGGGGGGTCATCGAAAGTGACCGCGCTGCATTCGGCCGGCGCCAACGCGCTTAAAGCCGAACTCGAAGCCAAGCTCTCGCCGGCCGAAGTGCCCGAGCACGTGGCGCTCGGCCAGGCCGAGGCGCAAGTCGAGGCGCGCGCCGACGCGCGCGCACAGGCCGCGGAAAAACGCGCCGAGGCCAAGGCCAAGGGCTACGAAGGCGAAGCCTGCGGCGAGTGCGGAAATTTCACGCTGGTGAGAAACGGCACGTGCCTCAAGTGCGACACCTGCGGCGGCACGACGGGGTGTTCGTGAGGAGTGCCGATCCGTTCGATACTCTCGCCACGCCTACTGGCAGCCCGTAGAAGGTTATGCTAGAGTTCGAGTGGAATGCGCGCAAGGCGCGCGCGAACGCGGGCAAGCATGGCGTCACCTTCGATGATGCAAAGGCGGCGTTCGGCGACCCTTATGCGGTCGAATTCCTGGATGATCGCCATGACTATGGCGAGGACCGCTACGTGCTGATCGCCCAAGCCGGCCGCCGGATACTTACCGTTGTGTATACGGCGCACAGTGAGGATCTGGTTCGGATCGTTTCGGCCAGACCGGCAACCAAGGTGGAAACCGATGCCTATTTCAAAGAGCGCCGATGAATTCGATGACGCGCCGCTGACGTCCGCCGATCTTGCCCGGATGAAGCGCACGCCGCGCGCAAAAATCATTCGCCGCGCGCTTGGCCTTAGCCAGGAGGAATTCGCCGCCCGCTATCGCATCCCGCTCGGAACGCTGCGTGACTGGGAACAGGGCCGCAGCGAGCCGGACCAGACCGCTCGCGCTTATCTTGAAGTGATTGCCTCGGAGCCGGAAGCTGCGGCGCGCGGCGGCATGGCAAGAACATCAAACGTATATAAATCGGGGGAGAAGTCGTCGGTCACAATGCGGGGCACTGCGCTCCATAGCTCCAAGAGCAGGAAGCTTTATGCCGTCCGCGACAAGAAAGGCAAGTTCAAGGACATTCAAAGTTACAAGCGCGCCCGCGACCAGGACATTAAGCGCAAGAGCAAGGCAAAGAAGGGGTGAAGCAATCACGAACAATTTCACCCTCGTGCGCAACGGAACGTGCCTCAAGTGCGACACCTGCGGTGGGACGACGGGGTGTTCGTGAACGCTGAGCGCCGGATAGGATTCGATCTTGAAGCTGCAAAGAGCCTGTATCGGCCGTACAGCCCGCAATGGCTGAACAGCCTCAGCGATGAAGAGAAGCAAACTGTCGCTGCTGGCCAGTTCGGTCGGCAAATGCATGACAGCGGCGGGGCGCATATTACTTGGCTATTCTGGCATGGACAGCGTCGCATTATCGGCGCGCCGCCCATTGTTCACAACGGTTCGGCTTTCGTCCTCGATTGCGGACGCGGTCCATTTGTTGTGACTGCCGCTCACGTGTACTCCCAGTTTCTCGCCGACAAGCGGAACGCTCGACGTATCGCATCGCAGCTCGGCAACGTGACGTTCGATCTAGAGGATCGACTAATCGATTGCGGTACGGATCACCGCGTCGATATCGCAACTTTTCACATCGAGGCGGATGAAGTCACTGCACTTGGAAAGCAGATTGTGACCGGCACTGATGGCGCTTGGCCCGCACCGCCAAATCACGATGAAATTGCCCTATTTGGCGGCTTTCTGGGGAACCAACGAATAATAATCGGATCAAACGAAGTAAGCTTCGGCCTTCATCTTGCCATGACGCCGGTCACGGATTTTACCGAATACCAAATTCGATGTCGGTTTGATCGACGATTCTGGGTGGACGTGCGCGGTCTCG
>JACQTM010000002.1 GCA_016210825.1 Hyphomicrobiales bacterium | reverse complement strand
GTCTATCAGGGCGTGCGCGAAGTGAGCCCCACGATTCTCGCCAATGCGCGGATGCTGGGCATGAGCGAGCGGCAATTGATGCGTCACGTTTATTGGCCTTCGGCGCTGTCATGGATGTTTTCCTCGCTGCACACCTCGGTCGGCTTCGCGGTGGTGGGCGCGGTTGTGGGCGAATATCTCGGTTCGGCGGCCGGACTTGGCTATCTAATCCTTCAGGCCGAAGGCACCTTTGATATTGCTGGCGTATTCGCGGGCATGTTCGTGCTTGCCGCATTCGTGATCGTGATCGACGGCGTTGTCACCTTGGTCGAACGCCGACTGCTGGTCTGGCGGCCGGTGGCCGCCGATACGCGCACTTAAACGACCGGCTTTGCAGAATTAATCCAAAGCTCTATCGTCTGGCCATTAATCGCGACCGTGTCTGCAACAGGCGGCCAGAATAACAGGGAGGAATTCATGAAGACTAGTTTCATCCGGCGGCTGACGCTTTCCGTAGCCGCCCTCATGATCATGTCGGGCGCGGCATTTGCGCAGCAAAAGGTGACGCTTGCCATCGGCGGCGCGTCTTGCCTCTGCTATCTGCCGACAGTTCTCGCCAAGCAGCTCGGCGAATTCGAGAAGGCGGGCGTCAATGTCGAGACGGTCGAATTCAAGGGCGGCTCCGAGGCGCTGAAAGCGGTGCTGGGCGGCAGCGCCGACGTGGTCTCCGGCTATTTCGACCATTGCGTCAATCTCGCGGCCAAGGGCCAGGCGCTTCAGTCCTTCGTGATTTATGATCGCTATCCCGGCTTCGCGCTCGTCGTCTCGCCAAAACAGACCGGCGGCATCAAATCCATCAAGGATCTCGCCAACAAGAAAATCGGCGTCAGCGCGCCCGGTTCTTCCACCGATCACTTTCTAAAATTCGTATTGCGCAAGAATGGCGTCGATCCGAATAACGTCGGCGTTATCGGTATCGGACTTGGCGCCACGGCGGTCGCAGCCATGGAGCAGGGTAGCGTCGACGCCGCAATCATGCTCGATCCGGCGGTCACGCTGCTGCAGGGCAAGAACAAGGATTTACGAATCCTCGTCGATTCACGGACGCAAAAGGACACACTCGATGTGTTCGGCGGCGAATATCCGGGTGGCGCGCTCTACACCAAGGCCGAGTGGATCGAGAAGAATCCAAAAGCCGCGCAGGCGATGGCGACCGCGATCGTCAATACACTGAAATGGATTCATTCGCATTCGCCGGAGGAAATCATGGCGAAGGTGCCCCCTGAGCATGTCGGTCCCGACAAGGCGCTCTATCTCGCGGCGCTGAAGAACACGCTGCCAATGTATTCGCGCAACGGCATGATGGATCCGAAAGGCGCGCAGGCGGTGCTCGCGGTGTTCAGCCAGTCGGTGCCGGAAGTGGCGAAAGCGAATATCGACCTGTCGAAGACCTACACCAACAAGTTCGTCGAGGGGGCGACGCCGAAGACGAATTGAGTAGATAATCCCTCCCCCCGCGGAGCGGTGGAGAGGGTCGGCGAACATCGCGCAGCGATGTGAGCCGGGGTGGGGGGAGTCCCCACCCCCGACCCCTCCCCGCCACGCGCTTCGCGCGCGTGGGGAGGGGAGTTGCTGAATTCGTTTCGATGAGGTGGCGTAAAAGCCATCATGAACGTCCTCTCCATCCAATCGCATGTCGCCTATGGCCATGTCGGCAATTCCGCCGCCGTCTTCGCGCTGCAACGGCTGGGCGTCGAAGTGTGGCCGGTGCACACGGTGCAATTCTCCAATCATCCGGGTTACGGCGCTTGGAAAGGCGACGTGTTCGACGCAGGCTTGGTCCGCGATGTGGTGACGGGAATCGAAGCGCACGACGCATTTACGCAATGTGATGGCGTGATCTCCGGATACATGGGATCGGTCGCCATTGGTGAGGCGATCCTCGACGCCGTCGCGCGGGTCAAGCGCGCCAATCCGGCCGCGCGCTATTGCTGCGATCCGGTGATCGGCGATGTCGGGCGCGGCGTTTTCGTCCGCGACGGCATTCCGGAATTCATTAAGTCGCGGGCGGTTCCCGCGGCGGACGTGATTACGCCGAACCAGTTCGAGCTCGATCAGCTGTCCGGCCGGACGACCCGCACGTTCGCGGATACGCATGCCGCCATCGATGCGGTGCATGCGCTGGGACCGGAAATCATTCTCGTGACGTCATTGCATTCCGATATAACACCGGGCGATTCAATCGATGTTCTCGGTTCTAGCCGAGCCGGCCGCTACCGCGTGCGCACGCCAAAACTTCCGGTCGCGGTGAATGGGGCAGGGGATGCGCTCGCCGCATTATTTTTTGCGCATATTCTACGTCAAAATTCCATCGCTGCGGCGCTCTCCCGTTCGGTGTCAGCTGTTTACGGTGTGCTCCATCGCACAGCGAAAAAAGGCTCACGGGAAATGCTGTTGATCGAAGCGCAACAGGAGCTTGTTCAGCCGAGCCGGATCTTCGAGGCCGAAGCTATTTAAATAAGTTGTCAAATCCATCGAAAACATTTGTCATGCGCGGGCAACCGAGTCCGACCTTTTGGCCGGCCCGACTGTAAACTTGACCTGTGCATCCATCATACATTCGATTAGTCGAATTGGATGATGGATTGCCAGGTCAAATCCGGCAATGACGGTGGAGGTTTTTAATGCGCCGCAAGTTTGTCACGCTCGATGTCTTCACCGACCGGCGCTTCGCCGGCAATCCGCTCGCCGTTTTATTGGAGGCGGACGGCCTCGATCAGGCGACGATGCAGGCAATCGCGCGCGAATTCAATTTGCCGGAAACGGTCTTCGTCTATCCGGCTTCGAACCCAAAACATCGCGCGCACATCCGTATCTTCACTCCGGCGAACGAGCTTCCCTTCGCCGGTCACCCGACGGTCGGAACAGCGGTACTGCTGGCATGTCTCGATGGCGGCAGCGGCGAACGCGAACTCATGCTCGAGGAAGCGGTCGGGCTGCTCTCTTGCCGCGTCGTCCCGCAGGATCGGAATCGAGGCCGCGCAAGCTTTGCCACGCCGAAGCTTTCGGCAATGGTTGGGCCGGTCCCGGATGTCCGCGTGATGGCGGATGCGCTGCACATTTCCGCCGCCGATATTGGTTTTGCGAAATTCAGGCCCGGGCGCTGGTCCGCGGGATTGGATTTCGTTTTCGTGCCGCTGCGCGGGCTGGAGGCGATTAGGCGCTGTCGTGCCGATACCGGCCGTTTCGATTCCGTGTTCGGCGACAATGGTCCCGGCCGGGTTTACATGTTCTGCGCCGAGACAGCTGAGCGCGGCAGCCATTTCCACGCGCGCATGTTCGCGCCGGGAATGGGAATTCCGGAAGATCCCGCCTCGGGTTCCGCCGTCGCCGCGCTCTCGGGGCTGATCGCCGCATCGGGTGGATTGACCGACGGCGAACACAACTTGCGCGTCGAGCAGGGTTACGAGATGGGACGGCCGAGCTTGCTCGAACTCGGTGTAACGATCCGCGGCGGTGAACTGTCAGCGGCCACGATTGGCGGCGGCGCGATTATCGTTAGCGAAGGCAGCATCGAGGCTTGACCGCGGCCTCGCGGTCGGCGACGACGGGTTGATGACTGAAATTTCCGTTACGCCATTTGACCGCCTGGCGCTTGCCTTCGCGCCTCGGCCCTGGGCCTTCGCCGAGGCGCGGCGGGTAGAAATCGACGCACATTTCAGCCGACTCAAGCGCGAAACGCCCGCGCTTTGGAACGGCCGGGTACTGCTGATGCACGGCTACGCCATCACCGGCCGTGAGTTTGAAGGCCGTTATCTTGAAACCGATTTCGCGAGCTTCCTCGCCTGGCGCGACTGGGGATTCCCCGACGCGGAAATCCGCAATTGCTTCGCGCTCGGCGCCTTGTTGTCATCCGACGATGCTTTCCTGCTCGGCATCATGGCGGGGCACACCGCCAATGCCGGGCGCATCTATTTTCCCGGCGGAACCCCGGAGCCCGCCGACATCGTCGACGACAAGGTGGATCTCGAAAGCAGTGTATTCCGGGAGGTGGCAGAGGAAACCGGTCTGGCGGCCGGCGATCTCGATATCGAATCCGGATGGCACGCGGTTCTTTCCGGCCCGCGCATTGCGATGATGAAGATCATGCGGTCGCGCGACACCGCCACGGCCTTGCGCGACAGAATCCGCAATCATCTCGCGAGCGAAAAGACGCCGGAGCTGTCGGATATCCGTATCGCGCGTGGGATAGCCGATCTTGATCCGCGCATGCCGGACTTCGTCACGGCGTTCCTGCGCCACCGCTTCGGTGCTCTTGCCAAGGACGGCACGCACAGGTGAAGGTGCGAGGCATGAAGCTTTCGAAAATCGCTCAGGACTTCCGCGTCGATCAACCGGACAAGTTTGGCCTTGCCGACGTCGATCCGGCCGATTGCTGCGGCCTCGATATCGACAAGGGCGAGGCCAAGGACATGCTCGCGGACGGTACCAAGCGATTGTCAAAATTACAGGAGCGCCTCTACGCCCAGGACTGCTGGGCGGTGCTCGCGATCTTCCAGGCCATGGACGCGGCGGGCAAAGACGGGGTGATCAAACATGTAATGAGTGGCGTCAATCCGCAGGGCTGCCAGGTGTTTTCCTTCAAAGCGCCGAGCGCGCAGGAGCTCGACCACGACTTCATGCGGCGAACGACGATGTGCCTGCCCGAGCGCGGGCGTATCGGCATTTTCAATCGTTCCTATTACGAGGAAGTACTGGTGGTGCGCGCGCATGTGGAAATTCTCGCGCGCCAGCGGCTGCCGTCAGATCTCGTGACCAAGAAAATCTGGGAGCAACGGTTTGAGGATATCCGCGCCTTCGAGCGCTATCTTGCC
>JACQTM010000001.1 GCA_016210825.1 Hyphomicrobiales bacterium | reverse complement strand
GCGTAGGCCGGCGGCGGAGCGTATTAAACCGGCGGTGGCGCGTAATAGACCGGCGGCGGTGGAGCGACCGCGGAGCCGATGATGGCGCCCGCGGCACTTCCGCCAAGAATGCCGGCGGCAATCGCGCCGTCCCTGCTGCCGGCTTGCGCTGGAGCTGGAACGGCAACCGTGACAAGTGCGGCCGCCGCAGCGGCGGCGAGCGGCATCAGAACTTTCTTCATGGAAATCACCTCGACCGAAAAAGCCTATCGGCCGATCATTGTCACGATATGGTTGCCGGGTGGTTACCCTCAATTAGTAAGGGCAGAACCAGCGCGGCTTGCTCCAGCCGATCACGTTGCCGTAGCCGTCGCGAATCGGACGGCGCGCCCAATAGCCACCCGGGCACTGATATGGCGCGGCGACGTAATAGGTCGGATAGGGCTCATAGCCTGTCACAGGGTAATAGGCCCGCGGATAGGCATACTGGCCGAGCAGCGCGCCGCCGATTACGGCGCCAGCGACACCCGCGCCGATATAGCCCCAAGTTCTATTACGGGCATCCGCCGGGGTCGGTGTCGCCACCGTCGTAAGCGCGACCGTCGCAACCGCGGCGAGCGCAATTAATGATTTCTTCATGGGACTTTCTCCTCAGGGCGCGGCCGGTCGGCCGGGCGTTCTTGTTACCGCAAATCCCTTCCACCCAACTCAAACTTGTGCAGATATTTTGTCAGAATTTTGAACTATCGGCAATTCCAGCGCTTTTGGCGCTGGAATTGCCCTGCTCATCCTCTCAAATCAGTAGCAAGCGCGCACCCGGCGCCAGCCCCAGTCGGTCCACACCTTACGCCAGTAACAACGCGGGCCGTAGTAATAGGCGGGAGCAGGACCGTAATAGTACGGGCCCGGGCCGTAGTAGTAAGGACCATAGCCGTAAGCGCCGGCGGCAATCGCGCCGAGCGCGAGACCGCCGATGATGCCGGCGGCAATGGCGCCGCCACGATTACGCGCGTTGGCGTCGGTCGGCGCGGCGATAGCCGCAACGGCTATCGTCGCCGCAGCGGCAATGGTGGTTAATGTCTTCCTCATGGCTTCACCATTGAACCTCTAAAACTCAACGATGGTGCAACAACCAACGTTTTCATAATGCAGAAGTTCCAGCTTTGCGCGTGAATGGCCGGTGAATGCGGCGTCCGGACATCTTCGCGCACGCATTAAATTTTGGACAGGTTCAAGTCGCGAACGCGCCACGGCGCGTCTTGCCCATCGTCATCCCCCTCCTCATCGCCACCTTCGCGGCGTTTTACGGCATAACCACATCCAGATTTTAAGTGCGATACTTTGCCGCGCGGATCGCCGGGCGGCATTGATCGCGATCAATCCGACATCACGCAAAAACGCCTGCTCGCGGCGGTGCGTCAGTTGCTTGACGGCGCGTCCGAGCGGCAGCCAGCGCACCGCCTTGACGTCGTCCATCAATTTGCCGGCTGGCTTATCGAAGGCTTCCATGCGCCAGAAGCGTACAACTTTCCGCCGTCCGCCGACTTCGTAGGAAATCGAGCCGAGCTGCTCGCGCACGCTGACTTTGTGTCCGGTCTCTTCCAATACCTCACGCTTGGCCGCGGCGAGGGCATTTTCCTTGCGCTTAAGCTTGCCTTTGGGCAGCACCCAATTTCGATTACGAAGCTGCACAACGGCGATCAGCGGTTCGCCGCTGCCGCGCATCACAACACCACCTGCCGCCAAGATCGGCGTCCGCGCCATTTCGTCCCCTACGCGTAGTCATGACGAATCGCTTTCGTGAGGAAAGATTATAATGCGCAATCGTTTGCATTCATCGCCTGAGTGCCGCAGGCGCGAGCGCCGGCTTCTGTCATTTATGACAAGATGCGTAAAAAAAGCGCGGCGGAATTAAGTGCCCGATCGCCTGGCGCTCTCGCCCCCAAGGTCGCCGGCTGCCATGCGATACCAGCGCACGAATGGCAGCATGACCGCGCCCGAGAGCGAGGATACCTCAATGCCCGCGACGCCGGTGTTCGGATATTCGTTCGCACGCGGCGCATACGCCGTGCCGAAGATCACATCCCAAACCGGAAACCAGGCGGCGAAATTCCTGTTCTGGTGCTCGGATAAGATCGAGTGGTGGATGCGATGATATTGCGGGCTCGTCAGCAGCCACCAGAGCTTTCCAAAGCCGACGCGGATGTTCATGTGCACGACGTTTGACCAGATCGCGGGCAGGAGGCCGATGATCACGACGTCGGCCACGGGGAGATCGAACAGCAGCATGACCGGCACGATAAGGAAGAACGGCGTCAAGAATTGTTCGAGAAAATGGTTGCGGTCGGTCGTCGTAACGTTCAGCGCCGTATCGCTGTGATGCAGAAGATGTTCTTGCCAGAGAAACCGGTTGGCATGTTGCAGGCGATGGAACCAGTAGAAGAAAAAATCAAGGATCAGCGCGCCGACGATCACGGCCGCGAAGGTGAGCGGGACGGAATCCACCGTCTCGAAGCTTAGGTTGATGATCTTGCTCTGGCCAATCCAGCCGACCATCGTTTCCGCTACGAGCACCTTGAACGGTGCGATTGCGCTGATGAAGAGCAGCAGCATCAAGGCGAAGGGAATATTGAGGGCGGCGTTCGCCATTGGCTGGCGGCGCGCCGGAATGATTTTTTCCAAGCCCAAGCCGGCCGCCACCATCGCGATGAGGATCCAGACGCTCGTGTCCTCGTAGACATCGGTGAAGAAGCTTTGCAGGCTGGCGAGCCAGCGCCAGCTTTGATTCTCAATCGGCGGGACATTCGCGAACGCAACAATGGCGAGCACGATGCCGCTGGCGAGCGCCGCGGACGGCAAAGGGAACGGCCAGGCGAACGCCGGGGACAAGCGCGCGCCGGCCGTGATGGAACGCCGGGCTGTCGCCGGTTCGCTGGCGCTTATTGACGGTCGGCTCGACATCGTAACCTGTTAAGAAGCACGATTGGCGATTGAAGGCTGAGGATGTCTTTTGCGGGAACGGTTTGCAAGCGGCGGCGATGTAGGCGCGCGGGATTGGTTTCGCCGTGCGGCCGATCTTACGCGCCCGCGCGCTTGTGCGGCGGATCGGCCGGCAATGGACATTCGGCATAAGCGGCCTTGATGGCATGTGGCGCGCCGTGGACCGGAAACTTTGCGGCGAAGCCGCGCTTCGTCAATGCGGTGACGCGCAAGTGCAGGACTTCAGCCGCCGCGAGTTCACCGGCAAATCGCGCGACCTCGGCTTTATCTTCGATGACGATGATGCGCGGTTTTGCGAAAAACCGCGCTTTAATCTCGCGGCCGGGATTGTCATCGAAGCGATAGGCGATGGATCCCGTCTTGTCGGAGCCGACTTTGAGGTTGAAGGCAAGGCGAACGATGGGCTGGTTCTTGAAACACATCAACTGAAGGTCGCCCTCGTAATTCCCCTTCAAGAATTCGTACGTGCTGATCTCCAGCCACGCGGTCGTGGCCGTAGCACCGGTGATCGGATCGATCCGCCGCTCAAATTTCCATTTGCCGGTGTCCGGCTTTTCTGGCGCCGCAGCGGCCGTCACCCCGGCATCCCCGGTGGCGCATGCGCCCGCGAGCGACGCCAACACAACAACCGCAACGATACGCACGATGTCCCACCCCTGCTACTACCTTAATCTGCAATGTCTGATGGATACACGCAACGGGGTTTCGTGCGGATTGCCGTAATGAGCGATAGCCGGACGAAGGGGACGAGCGCGTTGTACTCGATAAGAAGTAATGGATTTTGCTTCCGCCTTCGCGCTACGGCGGACAAGTCGCTCGACCAAACCTACGTAATGCCCGCCGTCACCACGGGTGGCCGATGATAAGGTCCAGCGTCGCCAGCAGCATGACGCAAACGAACGCGCCGATATTCGTTGCGATCCACATCCGCGCGCGCGATGTCAGGCCGAATGTCTTCATCGTCATGATCCAGTAAAGCAGCAGCGCGAGCGCGATCGGCACCAGGAACCCGCCGTAGAAAACGCCGTAAAACAGCAGGGCGATCGGCGCGGAAACCATTCCGATGAAACCCGATTCCATTCCTTGGAACGGAACCGGAAAACGGTAAACGAGCGCAACCAGCATGGCCCAGATGAATGTCATGCCGACCGCCAGCACCGCGATTTTCAGGACTTGCATGAACGCATCCCCCAGAGGCCGCTTCGCAATAATGAAATGATAGCATGCCGGACGGATCGCGTGACGGAGGCGGGACCGGCCGGGCAAAATCCAGTCGCGCGCGGCGTCAGGCTTTCTTGTCCCGGCCGAACAGCTTGCGCGCGCCGGACACCGCAACGGCCAATGTGCACAGCCAAATAATGATCGCGCTGGCGCCGAAGACGGCGCGCCCGACGGCGGCGCTGGTCGGCGTCTCGACGCCCATGAACGATCCGGAGAATTCGCGCGGGCCGGGCGCGAATGCGATCCAGCTCGCGATCGCGCCGAAGCAAACGAAAATCGACATCCCGATGAAATATTGGGCGATGCGCAGCGCTTTTGGTGTTGCCTCAGGCAGCGTGCCGGTCGCGTCGGCGTGGCCGGCCGCGCCGATCAAGACCGCGGCGCCGCCGAGGAAGAAGGCAAGCCCCGCGCACAGCACGACCCACAGCGGCGCGTGCAGGTTGCGCGGCCCGCCCGGAATTGGGAGCGCGCCCGCGCCGACGAGAATAAAATAAAGCCCGACTGCGGCGCCGATGACGCCGACCAGGATCATTTCCTTAAACGTTGCCGGCCGCTCGCTCATCAAAAAGGGTTCGCGCAGGCGCCGCCGCCAAACGGCGTCGCGGGCAGACTCTAACCAAGCCGGTTTGACAATGTCTTAAGCGGGTAGGGTAGGTTAAGCGGATCGCTTGCTAGAGTCCGATCCATCTTGTTTGAAGCGCACCGTTGGACATCACCCGGCCTCATCCTGAGGAGTCCGCCGGAGCTTTAGCGAAGGCGGGCGTCTCGAAGGATGGGGCCGGCCCCGTCCTTCGCGACGCGACCCTTCGGGCCGCTCCTCAGGATGAGGTTGGATGCGATTCAATTGAAGTGGATCAGACTCTAGGGACGAGACGCGCGCATCAATCGCCAAAGTTTTTGGGCGATAGTGGCGGCGAGCCATAGCAACAAGACCGGAGCAAGCGACAGGATCGCGAGATTTGCGAAAGCGTTGTCGAGTGACGCCGCGATTTTCATCAGGTCGTGCCAGCAACCTGAATAAAGCGCCAAGTGATAATTGACATAATCGCAGATTTCGAAGCTTGAATTCCGCAGAAATTTCGCCGCGCGAATATCGGCGTGTTGTAGATAGAGTATTGCGCCGGCGATCCATCCCGCGGCGATGGCTATTCCGACAAGCTTCAATCGCTCCAAGCGCATATGACGGCAATCGTGTATTTTATTTTGCTTTCCGCAAGGCGCTGCTGGGCCGCGATTACCAAAGCTTGCCATTCGATGCAATCATGGCTCGAGATAACGCGTGGCCGTATCGACATAGGCGCGGCCCGTGCGTCTTCCGATCTCGCGCCGCACGTTATTCCAGTGCGGGTCGCGGGACTTGCCAAGCGCGTCAATGGCGCGTCTTCGGGCTTCACCATAGGCGCTATCGCCGAATTGCGCGATCAAGGCTTCGGCGTCGGCTGCAACCCGCATCGCTGCGTCTCGCCGCCGCTTGAGCCAGCGGAAAATCACGGATGCTCTCTTGCTTGCGAAGCGACCTTCAGTAATACCTATTATACTAGGTGGAGAGTAGGAGGCACAATGAGTTCTTTATCTCGCTATGTCACTTGGCGAGATCGTAGCGACCAACCTGCGGCGCATCCGCATGGAGCGAGGCCTCTCGCAGGAAGAGCTTGCAAGTCGGGTGGGAATTGATCGCAATTACGTTGGCATGATCGAACGTCAGGAGAACTCTCCTACAATTGCCATGATCGAGCGGTTGGCCAAAGCTCTTGAAATTCCTCCTGTGCGTCTGCTTGAGGAAAGAAAGCCGCGATGACCATCGAATTTTGGATTACTTCGCTGATCGTAATCGTGTCGCCGGGCACCGGCGTGCTTTACACGCTGGCCGCTGGCCTCTCGCGCGGCGCACGCGCGAGCGTGGTCGCGGCGTTCGGCTGCACGCTCGGCATCGTGCCGCACATGGCCGCGGCGATCTTGGGCGTCGCGGCGCTCTTGCACACCAGCGCGCTCGCGTTCCAGACCTTCAAGTGGCTGGGCGTTGCCTATCTTCTTTACTTGGCCTGGAGCGCGCTCAAGGAGCGCGGCGCGCTGCGCGTCGACGCAGCGCCACAACCGGTCATTCCTGCGAAAGCGGGAAACGTGGCAGCGCCACAACAGACGGATAGCAAGTCAGCACCACACCCGCTCGTCCCCGCTGAAGCGGAAGGTGAGACAGCGCAACACCCGTTCGTTCCCGCGAAAGCGGGAATCCAGGAGAAAAGTCTGGGTCCCCGCTTGCGCGGGGACGAGCGGGGGAAGGTCCGTGCGGACCTAAAGGTGACCGTTGAAGCCATCCTGATCAACATCCTCAATCCGAAGCTGTCGATTTTCTTTTTCGCCTTCCTGCCGCAATTCGTCGACGCCGGTGAGCCGCATCCGCTCGCGCACATGACGTGGCTCAGCGTGGTGTTCATGATGCTCACCTTCGTGGTGTTCGTCGGCTACGGCCTCTTCGCAGCATCGATCCGCGAGCACGTCATCTCGCGCCCGCGCGTGCT
>JACQTM010000085.1 GCA_016210825.1 Hyphomicrobiales bacterium | reverse complement strand
AGATGGCGCCATCGATTATTTGTACTATATCGGACTATATTGGTCAAGCACAGCATATGACGCTCTTCAGTAACCCGGTCGGCGACCATGCCGTCGTTGATTAAACCGCCGTTACTGATTTTCAATCACTGGGTACATCGTTCGCGCAGCAATCGTGCGCATTGGGATTCATTTGCGCAACGAAAGATGGCATCCTGAAATTCTCAATTTCACGTCCGATTGTTGTCGAATTATTGCCCGCATTGCCCGCCACGGCGCGCGTCCTCGCCGCATGTCGCGGCGAATCACTTGATGCCGATCGCTCTCTCGATTGGTCGAAAGTGGGGGCGCAAAAAAGTGGAAGGGACTATGCAATTCATTCCAGCAAATCTAACTCCGGCAACGATGCTCGCTCTCTTACTGGCGTGTAGTGCTTTGACGTCGCCGGCTTTTGCCAAACCTCGTAATACCGCTGAGCCCGCCGTGGCTGCGGTGAGCAATGACGAGCGATATCCCGCGGCTGCCGGTTCTGACGAGCGCGCTTCGCTCCAGGCGAGCACGCAGCTGTCGCCATCTCGGGTGCGCTCGAAAACACCGGTAATGCCCGGTGCCATGACCTTTGGCGGCGGCGATGTCGTCTCCGAAGCGCGACGCTGGATCGGTGGCAATCCGACCGGGCGTTCGAGTCTCTGGTGCGGCGCCTTCATGGATTTCGTGCTCAAGCGTACGGGCCATGCCGGCGGCGGCAATCTCGCGCGTGATTATGCAAATTACGGCAGGCGACTATCCGGCCCGCAGGTTGGCGCCATTGCGGTGATGTCGCGCGGCAAGGATGGCGGCCATGTCGGCGTCGTCAGCGGTATCGACGAGAATGGCAACCCGATCATCATTTCCGGCAATCACGGTAACCGCGTTGCGGAATCGGCTTATCCGCGCGGGCGGATCTACGCTTACGTGATGCCATAACAAGTCATTCCGGGCACCGCCGGAAGGCGGTGACCCGGAATCCAGATGCAATCTCCACGTTTGTATCTGGATTCCGGGTTCACGAGCTTCGCTCGCGCCCCGGAATGACAATTACCTGTGAATCAGCGTGCCCGCGCCGTGGTCGGTGAAGAGTTCAAGCAACACCGCGTGGGGCACCTTGCCGTCGAGGATGACGACGCCCTCGACGCCCTGATCGAGCGCTTCGATGCAGGTTTCGACCTTCGGGATCATACCGGCGGAAATGGTGCCATCGGCGATCAGTTTACGCGCGTCGTTGACCGACATTTTTTCGATCAGCTTTTTCGATTTGTCGAGCACACCGGGCACGTCGGTGAGCAGCAACAGGCGCTTGGCTTTGAGCGCGCCGGCGATGCAGCCTGCGAAGGTGTCGGCGTTCATGTTGTAAGTCTCGCCGTTGGCGGAGGTCGCGACCGGCGCCAGTACCGGAATCAATTCGCGGCCAAGAATCTGGTTGAGCACGGTGACGTCCACTTTTTCCGGCTCGCCGACGAAGCCAAGATCGACGAGCTTTTCGATCTTGGAGCTTGGATCGGCCACCTGGCGGCTGACTTTCCGCGCGACCACCATGTTGCCGTCCTTGCCGCAAAGCCCGACCGCCTTGCCGCCAGCCTCGTTGATAAAGCCCACGATCTGCTTGTTGATCGAGCCGGCAAGCACCATCTCGACCACTTCGATGGTATCGGCGCCGGTGACACGCAGGCCGCCTGAGAATTCCGACTTGATGCCGAGGCGCTTGAGCATCGCCTCGATCTGCGGGCCGCCGCCATGAACGACGACCGGATTGATAGCGGTTTGTTCGAGCAACACAATGTCGCGGGCGAATTCGCGCGCCGCATTCTCCTCGCCCATGGCGTGGCCGCCGTATTTGATGACCACGGTCTCCTCGTCGTAGCGCTGCATATGCGGCAGCGCTTCGGAGAGAATGCGGGCCTGATCGTGGGGCGAGACAGTCATCGGCGGTTCCTTATGATCGGCGCGCCGTTGTAGCGGGGGCGAGGCGCCGACGAAAGAGGTTTACGGCTTCGCGCTGAACGCTGCGAGGGCCGCGGCGGCGAGCGCGAGCCAGCTTGCGATAAGCACCATGCCACCTGTCGGCGCGGCCATCGGGAACAGCCGGTGACCGGTATAGGCGCGCAACGCAATGTCGCCGGCAAACAGCACGGCCCCAAGGATAAGCCCCATGGCGCCAATCGTCTCGAGCGGGCGCCAGAGCAGACTATTGCTCGCCGCGGCCATCACCGCGATCACAGCCGGGGCGTGGAACAACAACATGAAGCCAGCCAAATCGAGGCCCGCACCCTTCACCGCATGCGCCGCCGCGGCCGTGAGCACGATGCCGGCCGCCCCCATCAGGCAAGCCAGCGCCACAAGTAGTTGCGCAATCATCGATGTCCTCCGCTGCGTTCAGTAATCAGCCGCGCTATTGCCGCGCGCAATTCCGCGATGCCGGCGCCCTCGCGCGCCGATGTGGCGATCACATCGGGAAAGGCGGCCGGGCGTTTTGCGAGAACGGCGCTGAGTGCAGCCATACTTT
>JACQTM010000102.1 GCA_016210825.1 Hyphomicrobiales bacterium | reverse complement strand
TGCCTATCTTTCCTGCTATGCGCCGTACATTCCCTATATCGGCGCCGCCATGTTGCCTGGGGTCTATGACATTCCCGTCTGCCATATCCACGTGCGTGCGGCTTATACGCATACCGTGCCGGTGGACGCCTATCGCGGCGCCGGCCGGCCTGAGGCGTCCTATGTAATCGAGCGTCTAGTCGATGTCGCCGCCCGCGAACTCGGCATTGCACCTGACGCGTTGCGACGGAGGAATTTCATCAAGCCGAAGGCTATGCCGTATTCGACCGCGACGGGGAAGGTTTACGATACCGGCGATTTTGCTGCGCACATGGCGCGCGCGCAAGAAATCGGCGCCTGGAGCAATTTCAAGACGCGCGCGGCGGCAGCAAAGAAAAAAGGACATCTGCGCGGCATCGGCGTTGCGACATACATCGAAGCCTGCGGCGCCAACGGTCCGGAGACGGCGAGGCTCGAGCTCGAAAAGGACGGTACTGTCACGCTACGCATCGGCACGCAATCAACGGGACAGGGTCACGCCACGTCGTACGCGCAACTTGTCTGCGATCAACTCGGTCTGCCGCCAGAGCACGTCCGCATGCTGCAAGGCGATACTGATGCTATGCCGACCGGGGGCGGGACCGGCGGGTCGAGTTCGATCCCGGCGGGCGGCGCCTCGGTTGCCGGGGCGGTGGATAAGCTTGCAAAAAATTTAAAGGAGATTGCCGCCGAAGCGCTCGAAGCATCCTCTACCGATCTGGAATTTGCCGGCGGTTATGTGCGCGTGGCAGGGACCGATCGAACGATCTCGCTTGCCGATCTCGCCAAACGGCCCGAAGCGAGCGAAGAGCGGTTGAATGCGTCTGACGCTTTCGTTCCGCTGGCGCCCACCTTCCCAAACGGCACGCATCTCGCCGAGGTCGAAATCGACCCGCAGACCGGCGAGACGAAAATCATCAATTACGTCGTCGTTGACGACTTTGGCGTCACGCTAAACCCACTGCTGTTGGCCGGGCAGGTCCACGGCGGGGCAGTGCAGGGCATCGGCCAGGCACTCATGGAAGACACGGTCTACGATCGGGAAACCGGCCAGCTCCTGACCGCCAGTCTGATGGATTATCCCCTGCCACGGGCCAATGGCATGCCCGAATTCGCCTTCGAGACCCGTAACGTGCCATGCAAGAATAACCCACTCGGCTTTAAAGGCGCCGGGGAGGCCGGTGCCATTGGCTCTTGCCCGGCTGTTATCAACGCCATCGCCGATGCGCTCTGGCGCGCCTACGGCATTGCTCACGTCGACATGCCGGCGACCCCGGCCCGGCTGTGGGCGGCCATTGAGGAGGGCAAGCGGGCCTTGCGGATGTAGTGCCGCCATGTTTCGATCACGACTTCGTGATCAAGAGTTTTCCTACTTCCCGCGCCATTTTGGCGGAATAACAAAACGACGCGGGTGTCTTAAAAGTACCCACGAGGCGCATTTCAGGGTCCGCCAATCATCCAGAAGAGGGAGTTCACATGTTGATCCGTACTTCGATTGCTATTGTTGCCATCGCATTCGGCGTGAGTGCGGTCATCGCGCAATCCGACCCGACCGCCGCGCGGAAGGCGCTGATGAAGGAGAATGGTGCGCAGGCAAAAGCAGGTGCCGCCATGGTCAAGGGCGAGGCGCCGTTCGACCTCGCAAAGGCGAAGTTAGTCTTCACCACATACGCAGACGCGGCCGGCAAGATGCCGGGTCTATTCCCAGATAATTCGAAGACTGGTGGCGAGACTACCGCAGCGCCGAAAATTTGGGAGGATATGAACGGATTCAAGGCCGCTTTCGCAAAGTTTGGTAGCGAGTCAAAAGCGGCTGCCGATTCTGTCAAGGATCTCGACAGTTTTAAAGCTGCCTTTGGCAATGTCGGCAAGAATTGCGGCGGCTGCCACGAGCTCTATCGCATCAAGAAGAGTTAAGCCCAAATCGTTTGATGGATATTCGAAGAGCGGCGGTGACAACACCGCCGCTCTTCGGCTTTTCTCGGCATGGCGTCGGCGGATCGACCGATAACCTCATCACCATGCATGAACGGATTGCCATTACTTTGTAACTTGCCCGCGAATTTCGCCGGGCTTGTTGGCGTCGGTATGAACGTTGATGTACCAGCGGCCCGCCAGCAGATCGGCGGCATGCGCGTCGGTCAGCGTCGCCGTTCCCTTGGCAGGACTGGCGAGGGCCGTTCCGATCGGCACCGCCACGCCCGCATTCTTTCCAGCTTCGGCCGGACCATGGAAATGCGCGGCCGTTGCGGGACCGCTCAGTCCCGAAAAGTTGACGGTCCAGGACAGCTGCTTGCTCACGGAATCGTAAGTCATTTCAGCATTGCCTGTTCCCTTGGCCTCGTTAGGCGGCACCTCGCTTTTTCCGCTTAGATCGGCTTTGAACTTCATCGTTTCGGCGAGGGAGACCGAACCGGCGGCCAGCAACGCGGCAATCGCCAGTCCAGTCATGCTACTTATGGTGATTACGGTACGCATCGATTTTTCTCCCTTGGGCGATCAGGTTATTGAAAAGGAATACGTTTCAAAAACACCCAG
>JACQTM010000091.1 GCA_016210825.1 Hyphomicrobiales bacterium | reverse complement strand
CTTTTCAATCGCTACAAACACGGAGCGTTTCATGTTGCGCCTTGTCATCGTCATCATTGCCGCGGTCGAGCTACTGTACTTGGCCGCCAACATCCCGCTGGAGCTGACGCTGGCCACATTAACTGATCGCGACGCACACTGGTTCAATGTAACGTCCGCGCTCGCCGAAGCGGTGATTGCGCCCCTGCTCGCGCTGGCGGCCATTGGCCTTTGCATCGCCAATCGCCGCCTCGGCCTCGCTGTATTCTTCGCAGCTCTCGCGCCGTTCGTCTATTTGTCTCCGATCATCGCGTTCGCCATCGGTATTGCGATCTACGGCTTTTGAAACGGCCTCGCCCAATCAGGGTCGAATGGTTCGAATTCGGCAAATCCACGCTGCAATCCGGTTGTGCCATCCTACAATCGCGCCATGATCGATGACGCCATGCTTCGCCGTACCGTTGTTGGCGCCGCCATCGCCGAAACATTGTTTTTCCTTGGCAGCCTCGCGCTCTCGACGATCAAGCGCGCGTCCGATCCCGGCGGCATGAACGAATATGGCTTCGCCGCTTTCATCGCGATGGTGGCTTTCTTTCTGTTCGCCTTGCCAGCGCTGCTGTTGAGCTATTATAGCCGTTGGCTTGTCTTCGCCGCGGCACTCGCGGGCGTCGCCCTGGTCACCAATGTGGAGATCTTGCTCGTCTTGCTGCTGAACTGAGGTGCAGCGACAGAGCGAGCGGCTATCGCTCGGAAGCATCTTACCTGCAATGTCATCCTCATCTATTCTGTCCGCCACAGCGGCCGGCTAACGGCCCGAATTTAAGTCCAGCGGGAGGATCATATGAAACTTACACGTCGCGCATTCGTCGCCGGCACAACCGCGGCCCTCGTCGCCCGGCCGGCCATCCTAAAGGCGGCCGAGCCACTCAATGTCGGCTATGTGCCCGGCAATTCAGTTCACTGGATCCAGAGCGTCTGCATCGAGAAGGGCTTCTACAAGGAGGTTGGCTTCGAGGCGCAGGTCCAGGTGATGCAGAACTCGCCGCAATCGATTCAGCAGGCAATCACCGGCGCCTATCAGGTCGCGACATCGCAGCCGGAGCCGTTCGTCGCCGCGGTGATGCGCGGGGCGGATAAACTCGGTGCGCTCTCGGCGCCGATGAATCGCGCCGACTGGCTGCTCAACGGCAAGCAGGGTATCACCAAGCTCTCCGAGCTCAAGGGCAAGGTGATCGGCGTCTCCTCGCTGCGCACCAGCGAAGTGTGGCTGACCACGTTGCTCCTGGAAAAGCACGGCTTGAAGAAAGGCGAATTCGATTTCATCCCGGCCGGCGTGTCACCGCTCAAGGTCACGGCTTTACTGAGGGGCTCGATCGACGCCGCCGTACTATTTCGCCCCTCGGCCGATCTCGCGACCTCGCAAGGTCTTTCAGTGCTCGCAAGTTATGAAGCTTTGCGCGCCTATCCCGCGATCATCTATGTGCTCAACAAGGACTGGGCGGCAAAGGGTGAGGCGGGAAAACGCGTCGCGCAGGCGATCACCAAAGGCCACAAATGGATGTGGGATCCGAACAACAAGGCCGAGTCGCTTGCGGTGTTGTCGAAATTCACCAAGCAGCCGGTTTCGTTGCTCGAAGCCGTCTACGCCGACTATTTCGTCAAGCAGAAGATCTATTCCAAGGACGGCGTGCTCGATCTCGCCGGACTGGGCAATGCGCTCGCCGATATGGCCGCGGACGGCGCGGTTTTCACCGCAGCCCCGCCCGCTTCGAAGTTCGTGCTCAGCCGCGACCTCGGCGGAATGTTTGTGTGATCGCGATATGAATGATTACGCCGCGCGGCCGGATAAATCGAACGAGCCGCGCGGCGCAATTCCGGCGCAGCCTTCATGAGCAAAGCAAAACGCACCATCGCCATCGTCGGTGCGGGCATGGGTGGCCTCGCCGCCGCGGCAACGCTGCGTCAAGCGGGTTTCGACGTGGAGGTCTACGAGCAGGCCTCACGCTTCGCGCGCATCGGCGCCGGCATCCAGATGATGCCGAACTCCAACAAGGTGCTGCGCCGCATCGGCGTCGAGCAGCGCCTCCGCAAGACGGCGTTCGCACCCTATTCCCATCTCAACCGCGTCTGGGATACCGGCGAGGTGACGGCCGAGCTGCCGATGCCGGAAACGCTTTTCGGCGCACCATATCTGTGCATGCACCGCGCCGACTTGCATGAGGCGCTGCTCGCGGTCGTGCCGCCGGACATGATCCAGTTGAACAAAAAACTGACCGGAATCGAATATAAGGCCGGCCGGGTGACGCTCGTTTTCGCCGATGGCACCCGTGCGCAAGCCGACATGGCCATCGGCGCCGACGGCGTCCACTCCATCGTGCGCGACATCATCGTTGGACCCGATGCGCCAATCCACAAGGGCCGTATCGCCTACCGCGCGGTATTTCCCGCGAGCCTAATCGGCCGTGACATCGGCCGCTCGCGCACCAAATGGTGGGGCGAGGACCGTCACATCGTTATTTATTACACCAACAACGCGCGCAGCGAGATCTACTTCGTCACCAGCGTGCCGGAACCAGCGGAATGGCTGACGCGCGAATCATGGTCGGCCAAGGGTGACGTGCGCGAATTGCGCGCAGCCTATGAAGGTTTCCATGCCGATGTGCGTGATGTGCTCGGCGCGTGCCCCGACTGCCACAAATGGGCAATCCTCGAGCGCGATCCGCTGCCGCGCTGGAGCGACGGGCATGTGGTGCTGCTCGGCGACGCCTGCCATCCAATGACGCCATACATGGCGCAGGGCGCGGCTACGTCAATCGAAGACGCCGCAGTGCTCGCGCGCTGCCTCGCCGACGTCAACGGCGAGGACATCGCGGGCGCGGTCCACCGCTACGAGGCGCACCGCAAACCGCGCACCGCACGCATTCAGGCGATCTCGTCGGCGAACACCTGGATGAAGGACAAGGTCGGCGACGCGAGCTGGCTCTACGGCTACGATGCCTGGAACGTTCCGATCGACGAGAAAGAAACGGTCTGAGCGGCGCGGGATCAACCGCAACTCAGTTCTGTTTCTTTTTCTGGTCGCCTTTGATCGTTTTACCTATGTCTTCACCTTTGCAGGACGAGTCGCAACCGGCAAGACAAGTTTGCCGCTCGATAGCGCCGCTCTTGGCGTTGCAACCGACCTTGCAGCGTTGGCAGGCGCTCATTGCGACCGTCACGATTGGCGAGATGGCGAGTCCCTGAAGTTTTGGTTGGATGGGACCAGCAAATCCTTCGGCGCCGACACTGACGACTGTAAGGGTGAATAAAAGGCGGAATATGAGTCCCGGCATGGGCATTCCTCCTTCGTTCGCAAGCCAAATGCCGCATCAGTGTTATGCAAGCGGCATTCGAATGATATCAATCTATCACCATGCTTAACCGCCAGATAGCAAGGCATCCGGGTCGGCCAAATCGGCCGGACCCGAGTGCCAGACATCCCGGTTCGATTCAGACCTAAGTGATTTTAATTCGCCGCGAAGCAATAGAGCAGTCCGTCGCCGCCAGTACCGCGCAGATCGGTCTGGCCGCAGCCGCCGGTGGTCGCGCCAACAGGTCCGCGCGAAGAATGCGAGGAGTTCCACGACTTCGACGGCGCGTCGTCGCGCAAGCCCATGCGGTCGTGATGGCCGACGATCGCCGAGCCGTCGCCACTCTTAGACCAGTTGCCGCAGGTCATGTCCTTGCCGGCGGGAAACGCGGTGCCGTCGGGCTGCGAACCGGTAAGAATGTCATGACGGTTGGGTGTATCGCCGCGCCCATTGATCGGTTCGCCTTTTTCCGACAACGCCGTCTGCTTGTTGATCTTGGGGTCGCCGTGCAGTTCGGCGATGTCTTTCGCGATCACCTCGCCCTTGGCGTTTTGCCACGGTCCCTTGCCGATGCGATCACGCGCGTTTACCGCGCCATCGCCCTGCGTGCTCAGATAAGCGCGCCAGGTCTTGGCGCCGGCGCCAGCGGATTGCGCCAGCGTCTGGCAGTGGCGGTCGGCACCGGCGAGGCCGCCAAGATCGGCGCCCTTGCCGGGTCCGGCGCTGGTGATGAAGAAGCTCATATTGGCAACCTGCGTCTGCGCGGCGCCACTCAAACCCAACGCCAACGCCGCAACCGCCGCAAAAAGCATTGTGGTCATTTTCACATTCATTGGCAGTCCTCCCAAAAACGTTTGCTGCATGCGCGCCCGCATGAAACGGGCGGCCGGCAGCTTGTTAACAACAAAATGTGGCACGAAATTCCCACGTAAACTGTGAGGCTGACCCTTAGCGTTGGAAATTGCGTTCCAGAATAGATGCATGTCACCGGTAGAACGGCGATAAATGCTCGAATATTGGGATAGCAAGCATGGCGGCGAGCGTTCGCCGGCCTATTGTCCCGACCAGAAGCGCACGGCGGCCGATGTCGCGGCGCCGCCTAGCACGCACGGCAGGCCAAGCGCAATCTGACCGGTGGCTGCGGCGGCGACGCAGCCGAGCCCGATCGCACCCTCGCCAACCGCGCCCCATGTCGATATATCGCGCTTGTATCCTGGACCCTTGCGCTTGAGATCGTCGATCGAGGCCATCGCCTCCTTGCGAATGCGCGCGATCTCCATCGTCTCCGCGGCCTCGATCACCTCGTCGAGGGCCGGCTTAACATTCTGCGGCTGGTGCACGCTCGCCCACTTGAGCATGCTGAGCAGGCCTTGGTCTTTGGTTGCGTTGCTCGCCAAGGTGTATTTCGCCATGGCGCCGAGCGTAAGCCTGTCGACGTAATCCTTGTCCTTCGACCATCGCAACATGGCGATGATACGCGAGATCGGCGCATAGGCCGCGGTGGCAAAATAGAAGCCCCAATAGGTGTCGAGCAGTTCAGGGCTTGGCTCGATTGCGACCTCCTTCGGCGGCTTCTTGCCGAAGTGGCGTTTGACCTTTTCGATGAAAGTCGGGTCGGTGTCGCGCGAGACTTGGTCGAGTGTCGGCAGCTTGCCGGCATAATACCGCTCAATCATCGCTCCGCGCGTTGGCATGCGCTCCTTTATGGTGAGCAGCATTTCCTTCCACCGCGGTAGGCCCGAGTACACAATCGCACGTACGATTACCCAGTGGTTCTCCGGGGGCAGCACCAGCATCTTCTCAACCAAATCATCGGCCCGCGCCGGATTGGCGTTGAGCACGCCGGCAATGAAGCCGATGTAAACACCCGATGTCTCGGGATCCTTGAACGCGCCAAATCGGCCGAGCGCGCGCACTGCGGGGGGCACGCTCGCGACATCGGGGGCAAGTCGGTAGCCATTGATCCAGCGCAGGACCATGTCCGCGGAGGTAAACTCCGTGACGCGCGATGGCGCGGCCGAAGCCGTTGTAAGATTGACAAGCATCGCAATAGCGATGGCAATGACGCAACGCATGTCCCCTCTCCGCGCTTGCCGTCCAAGCCGCGGTCAGGATCGCCAATACATTAGTTTTTTTCGTGACTACACGGCCATTCCGGCGCCCAGTTTAGTTCCGGCAATGTTCGTATGGTTAACGCCGACTAAACAATCCATCAGGTGGCGACCTCGGACGCATATTGCTCGTCGCTCACATGCTCAAGCCAATCGACATGTTTCCCGTCGAGGGCTTCCTGCATGGCGATGTGCGTCATTCCGGTTTTCGGTGCGGCGCCATGCCAGTGCTTTTCTCCAGGGGCGATCCACACCGTGTCGCCGGCGCGGATGACACGAATAGGCCCCCCCAGGCTTGCACCAGACCGAGGCCGACAATGACAAACAGGGTCTGGCCCAGCGGATGGGTATGCCAGGCGGTGCGCGCGCCCGGTTCGAAGCTCACGCGATTAGAGCGAATCCGAGCCGGCGCCGGGGCCTCGATAATCGGGTCCTGCCAAACCGTTCCGGTGAATGATTGCGCGGGTGCCCGGCGCGAAGGCACGGAGCCGCAAGGGCGAATGTCCATTGATTGTCCTCCCGTGCGCGGCGTTGTCTGGGCCCGCGCCAGCGCGTTCTTATAGTTGGATTCGACGATTGTGGGGAGGGCGGATGTTTTTTCGCGCAATTGTGGGCGGCGGCATTCCAATGCTGGCGTGGTCGGTAGTCGAACGCTACAATCAAATTATATGGACTTCCGTTTGTTCGGTGAATGACCCGCCCCTCTTCCGCTGTCCTGCCTTGGCCTGGAGCGCACAACCATGCGCATGATCGACCCCGCCGTCAGTCTCCTGATCGTGCTTCTGATTGGCATCGTGGCCGGTCTGATCTTCGATCGGGTCGCACGCCCGCGTTGGTTCTCGCGCGAGGTGGCGAGCGAGACGCGCGGGATGGTCACGCTTAGTCTCATCGGCATCGCCGGTGCTTTCATCGGTTTCCATCTTGCGATCTTGATCCTGTTCCCGACCGGCGGCGCACTGGTACCGTTCCTCGGCGCGATGATCGGTGCCGTACTGGCACTGGTCGGTTGGCGCTATGTGCGCTGAGGTGATGGTGCATTTCTCACGCATGAACTAACATGGCGGCGCTTTGGGGCAGTGTTGCGTTTCGGGGGTTGGGAATGCGTGGCGGGACTGGGCTAATCAATGCGAGGGCTGCGATGTTGACGGCTATGGTCTGCGTATTAGCGCTCGGCGGCTGCGCCGTGAAAGGCAACGACACCGGCGGAATCATCGCATGGTCGCCAGAGAGTGAGGCCAACGCGCAGCAGCTCGCCTCCGATCATTGCGTGCGCTACGGCAAATACGCGCTGATCACAAGTATCACTCCACGCCAAGGCGACTATATCGGCTTCGTCTGCGAGCGGCCGGGAACCTGGAGCCCAATCCTGCGCTAACGCAATTTCTCGCGCGCGATTTCAATAACGATTGGGAACGCACGGGAACTTTGCCGGTATCGCGGTCACAATGTGACACGCCTGTGGCGTGCGGCATTGCATTTTATTTTAGCGCGGAACCATGCCCCTTTGCGATGCGTTGGCCGAATGCAAGCAGAGGAGGCAAGATATGAAGAAGACTTTCACCGCTCTGGCAGCCGCCGCTGCGCTTGGCGCAGCGACCGTCGCCGCCCCCACGCCTGCGTCCGCGCATGTGTGGTGGTTCTGGCCGGCGATCATCGGCGGTGCCGTCGTCGGCACCGGCGCCGTGGTCGTTGCCTCGCAACCTTACGCGTACGGCGGCACCGTCACTGTGCGGCCGTCCTGCTACTTACAGAACCAGCTAATCAATGGCGCGTGGCAGCAGGTGCGCGTCTGTCCATAAAGCGGACCTGAGCGACAATTCGGACGCATGGAAGCGCCGGACCGGAATCATTTCGGTCCGGCGGTTCCAATTTGCGGCAAGAATTAATCGCGGCCCGGCACATCAATCGGCGCGCAATTGCGCCGGCCTTGCGCCACGCAATCCTGGATCTTGCGCGTATCGATCATGACATTGACGATCCAAATGCCGATGATGATTAAACCGGCAACGATCGCCAGAAGGATCAGATTTGTGGTCCGGCGCTCGTGCTCGTCATCTTCGGGGGTCGGCGTCACGACGCCATTGTTTCCTTCACGGCGGCGACGAGTTGTTTAAGTGTGAAAGGTTTGGGCAGGAAAGAGTAGTGCCCGCCGGGCGGCAAGTTTTTCTGGAACGCCTCCTCGGCATAGCCAGAGACGAAGATGATCTTCAGATCGGGATTGGTACGCCGCAGTTCCTTAAGCATGGTCGGGCCGTCCATTTCCGGCATCACCACGTCGGAGACGATGAGATCGATATTACCACCCTTGCGCTCGAGAACCTCCATCGCCTCCAGTCCGTTCCCTGCCTCAAGCACGGTGTAACCGCGCGAGACGAGCCCGCGCGCGTTCAGCGCACGCAAGCCTTCCTCGTCCTCGACAAGCAGAATAGTACCACGCCCGGTGAGATCGGCGGTCGCGAGCTGCACGACCTCATCGGCGGCGGCGATAGCGCCAGTGACCGCGGCGGGTTCGGTGTGCGAGCGCTCGGGCGCCGTCTCGGTAGTTTCGATGTGCCGCGGGAGGAAGATATGAAAAGCAGTTCCCGTGCCGGGCTCGGATTGCGGATAGATGAAGCCGCCAGTTTGTTTGACAATACCATAAACGGTGGACAGTCCGAGTCCCGTACCTTTCCCGACCTCTTTGGTCGAAAAGAACGGCTCGAAGATTTTTTCCAAAAGCTCGGGTGCGATGCCGGTGCCGGTGTCGCTGACCTCGACCAGCACGTAGTCAGCGGCCGGCATACCCTTATAGCCGAAGCGCGCACTCTCCGCCGCCGTCTTATTTGACGTGCGCACGACGAGCTTACCGCCATCAGGCATTGCGTCGCGCGCATTGACCGCGAGATTGACGATCACCTGCTCGAACTGGGAGATGTCCACCTTGACCGGCCAAAGATCGCGGCCATGGATCACTTCGAGCGTAACCTTTTCGCCGATCAGCCGGCGCAACAGCATGGTCAAGTCGGACAGCGCCTCGCCGAGATCAAGCACTTGCGGCCGCAGCGTCTGCCGGCGCGAGAATGCCAGCAATTGACGCACGAGACTAGCGGCGCGGTTGGTGTTCTGCTTGATCTGCATGATGTCCTGGAAGGACGGATCGGTTGGTTTGTGCGCGCTGAGCAGAAAGTCGGTCGCCATCATGATGGCGGAGAGCACATTGTTGAAATCGTGGGCAATGCCGCCGGCGAGTTGACCGACGGCCTGCATCTTCTGCGACTGGTTGACCTGATTTTCCAGCGTGCGCTGCTCGGTGATATCGAGCGCATAGACGATGGCCGCTTCGGCGTCGCCCTTCTCCTCTTCCTCGATCGGGGAGACGTAGAAGCGGGCAAAGCGTTCGCCATCGCCGGCGAGCGCCGCGTCGACCGGCGCAATATCGCCTTTGCCTTCGGCGGCCTTGCGGATCGCGGCTTCCAGCATCGGCCGGTCGCGCTCGGCGGCAACGGACAGGATCGTGCCGCCTTCCTCACTCCCCTTGCGCGACATGGTCGCGAACAGCCGCGCGAACAGGCCATTGGTGCGCGCGATGCGTCCCGCCTTGTCCACGGTCGCGATCGCCATCGGCGTATTGTTGAAGAAGCGCATAAAGCGCACTTCGGCGGCCCGCTGCGGATCACTGCCGCCGTCGCGTGCACGGTTGAGCACGAGCGTGCGCGAGGTGCCGGGTGCGCCGTCGGCGCCGAACGCCACCTTGTGATAGAGCCGCACCGGCACCGGGCGGCCGCCGCGCGTACGTAGATCGAGATCAAGGATTTCCGTCTTTACCTCGCCGGGCGCCGCGGTCACCGTGGTGAGCAAAGCCGCGCCTTCGCCGGGGACGATGTCGGAGAGCTTTAAACCTCCGGAGCCGACCTCGGCAAGATCGTGATCGATCCAGGCGGCAAGCGTCGCATTGAGATAGACGAGATTGCCCTGCGCATCGACGGAGAAAAAGCCGGCCGGTGCATGGTCGAGATAATCGATGGCGTGCTGCAATTCTTGAAAGACGTTTTCCTGGCGCTCGCGGTCACGAGTGACATCGGTGATGACCCAGGCTGTCGCGCGTGGGGGCTTCTTGCCGGCGCCAAGGGGGCGCACACGGAAACGCAACCACCGCGCGGATTCTCCGCCAGCACCGGCGACACGCACTTCCTCCTGTAAACGGCGGCCCTCGCGTGCAGCCTTGACCAGACGATAGACGGCTTCCGACACCTCAGGATCGCCGATGAAGACACGCTCGACCGGGCGCACATCGCCCGGACCTGCGGCATCGGTTAACTCAAGATAGGCAGCGTTGGCGTAGAGCACCCGGCCGCTCATGTCAGTAACGACAATGCCGTCGAAAGCTTCGTCCACAAGACCGCGGAGCAATGGATTACCGCTGTCCCGACCGGTCGTACCTAAAATTCCCGAGGCGAGTGCAAACAACGAGAATACGCCGGTGGTCGCGAGCACCGCGAGCAGTGAGAGAATATAGGGTTCGGCATTGGCGCGGCCGATGAACAGAAGCCCGATGGCGGCACCGACCAGCGCCACGGCGACTAGCAGCACGAGCCCGACGCTGCCACCGCGCCGCGAGCGATCGACCGATGCCCGCCTCTCGCCTTCGTTCAGCTCTGCTGTCATTGTCCGGGCACCATGATGACCGTGAACGGGTCCGCCTGGATAGGCGGTGCCCGCCGCGCCATGGCCTCTCACTGCCT
Source organism: Hyphomicrobiales bacterium (assembly GCA_016210825.1). GTDB lineage: Bacteria > Pseudomonadota > Alphaproteobacteria > Rhizobiales > Xanthobacteraceae > JACQTM01. The sequence continues at coordinate 10,475 of JACQTM010000091.1, read as the reverse complement.
CAGCCGCGATACTTTGTGCAAGGGCCAAGTGGACGCAAAGTGACGGCTTGGCCACTTTCATCCATGCGTCAACGCACAACCGCCCGCCGCAAACGCATGACATAACCGATCACCTCGGCGACGGCCTTGTAATGCTCGGGCGGGATTTCCTGGTCGATCTCAACGGTCGCGTGCAGAGCACGCGCCAGCGGCGGATTTTCCACAATCGGGATCGCGTGTTGCGCCGCAACCTCGCGGATTTTCAGCGCTATGGTGTCAATGCCTTTGGCCAGACAGACCGGCGCGTTGTCGCCACGATCGTATTTCAGCGCAATCGAGTAGTGAGTTGGGTTGGTGATGACGACGGTCGCCTTCGGCACCGCGGCCATCATGCGTTTGCGCATGCGGGCCTCGCGGATGCGCCGGATCCTCGCCTTGACCGCCGGGTCGCCGTCGGTTTGCTTGAACTCGTCTTTCATCTCGCGCAGCGACATCTTCTGACGCTCGTACCATTGCCGATACTGGAACATGAAATCCGCCGCGGCGATCAGCGCGAGCACCGCTACCACCGTGCCCAGCATCTGCAGCGACAGAGACAGCGACAGCGGAAGCAACGCCGCGAGATCCATCATGACCAGCGATTCGAGCCTGTCGCGCTGCGGCCAAAGCAACGCCGTCATCACCGAGCCGACGAGCGCGAGCTTGGCGAGGCCCTTAAGGAAGTTCGCCAAGGATTGCTTGGACACGAGGCGCTTGACGCCGGCGGCGGGCGAGATCTTGCTGAGCTTGGGCTTGAGCCCCTCGGCCGACCATACGAGGCGATGCTGGATCAAATTGCCACCGATGGCCGCGAGTGCGAGCAGCAGAAGCGGGATCGCAACCGCCGCGAGAATTTCGACGCCAAGCTTGCCGGTGAGGGTCATCAAGCTCAGCCCGTCGGTGGCGATCAGCGACGCGTTGGCAATTAATCCGGCCATCGTGGCGCTCAAATTGCCGGCCATTTGGCCGGAGAACGCGACCAGGATCAGCGTCGCACCGGCGATCATGAACCAGGTCGAAACCTCCTGGCTCTTGGCGACGTCGCCGCGCTTGAGCGCATCGTCGAGCCGTTTTTGCGTCGGATCTTCTGTCCGTTCGGTATCGTCTTGGTCTTCGGCCATTAGGGCGATCCCTCGGCGTCAAGAATAGGGCGCAAGTTCACGCAACACGCCTTCGAGATAGTCGAGGAACGTGCCCATCATCGCGCCGACGACAAGCAGCAGAATGAGAAAGCCGAGCAGGATCGAGAGCGGTAAGCCGACGAAAAACACCTGCATTTGCGGCATCAGGCGGGCGAGCACGCCGAGCCCGACATTGAACAGGAGGCCGAAGACTAAAAACGGCGCCGAAAGTTGAACGCCGACGCGAAATGCCGACGCCATCGTGCGCGTAACAAGAGCTGCGATGTCGCCCACCGGAAGCACGGCACCAGGCGCGAATAGCCGATAACTATCGTTCAGCGCTGCGATGACGAGATAGTGCAAATCGGTGGCGAAGACGAGTGTGATGCCGAGCACAGTAAGGAAATTGCCAACGATCGCGATCTGCTGGCCCTGCGTCGGATCGATGGCGGTGACAAAGCCGAGACCCATCTGCTGCGCGACCATGGAGCCCGCAGTCTGCAAAGCGGCAATGGTCATGCGTGCCGTGAGGCCGAGCACCGCGCCGATCAATAGCTCTTGGCCGAGCATGAGCAGCACCGGGCCGAATTCGCGCAAGTCGATTTGATAGGCATCGCGGTGAAGGGGAAGCAGGATCGCGCTCAGTACCAATGCGATGGTGAGGCGCACGCGTACGGGCACGCTCAATTCACCCAGTCCCGGCAGCAGCATGACCATGGTGCCGACGCGCGCAAAAACCAGCATGAAAGCCGCAGCGATGGCAGGCAGGAACGAGACGTCGATGCGCATCGCAATGTTCCGGCGATCAACCGCCGGCGATCCGGGCGGCGAGCCGCATCATCTGGCCCTGCATCGCATCGGCCATGAACGGCAAGACGATCAGCATGGCGACGAAGATCGCGAGAATTTTTGGCACGAAAACAAGCGTCATTTCCTGAATCTGGGTTAGCGCTTGGAAAAGCGAAATGGCGACGCCGACAGCGAGCCCAACCAGCATCAGGGGACTTGACACCAGCACCAGCGTGATGATCGCGTCGCGGGCGACATCGAGCACTTCCGGTCCGGTCATGGCGCGTGCATTTCCCTTATGTTCATTCGCTGATCAGATCGGCATTTTCATAATTTCTTCGTAAGCCTGGACGACCTTGTCACGCACGGCAACAAGCGCGTCGATCGCCACTTCCGTCTCGGCAACGGCAGTGACAACATCGACCACATTGGCCTTGCCCGCGGCGACGGCCTGCGTCTGCGCATCGGACTTGGCGCCGGATTCGCTGACCGAGCCAATGGCATCCTTTAAGATCGCGCTGAAGCTTTGTCCCGCGGGCGCGGTCGCAGAACCGGCGGCGAGCCCTTGCCCGGGCGAGACGAGCCGGGCGAGGCTTGCATAGGCATTGGCGGCGGCACCAGGGGTGGGCATGGTGTTGCTCCCGATTATGCTTTGAGGATGTCGAATGTGCGCAAGATCATGCGGCGTGTGGCGCCAATGACGTTGATGTTGGCTTCATAGGATCGCTGGGCCTCGCGCATGTCGGCCATTTCGATCAATGGGTTGACGTTCGGATACTTGACGTTGCCGGTGGCATCGGCTGCCGGGTGACCGGGCTGGTACTTGAGCTGGAAATCGGACGGATCGTTGCGCACTTGACCGAGCGCGACGGTGCGCGCCTCGAGCGCGCGGTCGATCTCGGTGCGAAAGGTTGGGATTTTGCGGCGATAGGGATCGGAGCCCGCCTGTTGCGCAGTCGAATCCGCATTGGCGATGTTCTCGGCGATCACCCGTATGCGGCCGGCCTGGGCGCGCAATCCGGACGCCGCGATCGCGATCGATTTCATAAAATCCACGGACCGCCCTCCTTTGAGTTTTACGTCGTGCTTTCTGTGCGGCCTTATCTCTTGCCAAGCGCGGTCTTAAGCAGATTCAAACCGCGGCCATAGAGCGAGGCTGCCGCCTGGTAATCCATCTGGTTCGCAGCCACTTTCATCATTTCTTCCTCAAGGCTGACGGCATTGCCCGCGGGGCGAATTTCGTAGCCGCCGCGATGGCTCTGGAACTGCGACGCGCCGCTGCTTGAGCCCGCGACATGGCCCACATTGGTGCGGCTCAGCGAGACGGTCGCAGCATTCTGGTTTGCCCGGGCGAGGTCGGGCTGGCTCAGATCGCGCGGCCGGAAATTCGGGGTATCCGCGTTGGCCACGTTCTCGGCCAGCACTCGCTGGCGCTCCTGATGCCATTGCATGCGCGTCCGCAGCATCGAAAAGACTGGAATCTCGGAAATCGGCATCGAAGCGCCCCGCAAGCGCGAATTGAAGCGCGGCATGCCGCCACGCCCGGCAAACTTTGCCGGGTTTATGGTTAATGCGGGGTTAAGGCGGGGCGTGGCCTGCCATTAAACCGCCTTTCCTCCGGTCGATGCTGCTCGCGGTGGTGGGACCAAATTCCGCCGCGTGTTAAGGGTTTGTTAGTATCCGCGGCAGCAAGTATTGCCGAAGTGTTAACTTCCCGTCCGATTCTAGGATCGGCGGGCCGGCAGCAGGGTCCCAGGAGGATCGATGTTTGAAAGTCTGTTCGGCGCGGGAACGCCGCTGGCTGTACGCTTTTTTATCGCGTTCCTGGTCGTGTTCGTGCTCATCGGCGTCACTGCTTGGCTCGTCCGCCGTTTCGGCACCGGTCGTCTCGGCGCGCAGACAACGCGGGGACGCCAGCCGCGCCTTGCAGTAATCGATGCGGCCCCCGTCGATGGCCGGCGCCGCCTTGTCCTGATCCGACGCGACAATATCGAACATCTCCTGATGATCGGTGGGCCGAGCGACGTAGTCGTCGAGACCAATATCGTGCGCGCGACGGCCGCGAGCCGCGAAGCCACCCGCGACACCACGCCCGTGCGTGCGGCCACGATAGCCGCCACTGCGGCGTCGGAGCCCGCGCCGCCTCGCGCCGTGCCGCTCAGCGAAGCCGCCCTTTGGCCGTTGCAACCTGAGCCATTGCCACGCACGCAGCGTCGCGCCATCGCGGAAGAGACCGTGCATTGGCCGCTGCCGGCCGAGCCCGGTCCGCGCAATCGTGGCTCCGATACTCACCCCGCGGACACGCTGGCTGGCCTTGCCGCTGAACTGGCGAAGCCGACGGGCAAATTCGCGGCCAGCAACGGCAACGGTCACGCGGACCCCGAGATGCTGAGCGGCGAGCCCGAACATGCGCCCGTCGAAATCGAGGAATCGCCGGAACCGGTCGTAGTTCCGCCCACACCGCCGGCCTCCGCGATGAATATGGCAGATCAGAATCTCGCCGAGATGGCGCAGCGGCTCGAAGCCGCCTTGCGCCGTCCAACTGCTCCCGTGCCGGAGGCGTCTTGGCCAGCATCGCCGAAGCCCGCCGCGCCAGACGCATCACCGATCTCGCGGATCGAGTCGGTTGTAGCTGCCGCGCGTCAAGCCAATGCCGCCGTGCGCGAAGGCAACGGTTCGGCACGCACGCAGCCGAAGCCCGAGCCAAAACCAAAAGCCGGGACGAGGCCCGAATCCAAAACCGAACCGATGCCAAAGGCAGTCACGACAAAGTCCCCCTTCCCCAGTCTCGAACAAGAGATGGCGAGTTTGTTGGGTCGTCCGCCAGGCAAGCCCGGATGATAGCGCCGGCCGCTCGCCGCGTCCGTCTGGTGACGGTGGCGACGGCCCTGATCCTGATCGTAGATCCCGCTTTCGCTCAAGACATCAGCATCAATTTCGGCCAGGGCGCCGGCCTGACCGAGCGCGTGATCCAGTTGATCGCGCTGCTCACGGTGCTTTCGCTCGCGCCATCCATTCTCGTGATGATGACGTCGTTCACGCGCATCGTCGTCGTGCTCTCGCTGCTGCGCACCGCACTCGGCGCCGCGACCGCGCCGCCAAACGCGGTGATCGTCTCGCTTGCCCTCTTTCTTACCGCGTTCGTGATGGCGCCTGCGTTCCAGCGCGCCTATGACGTCGGCGTGAAACCGCTGATCAATAACGAGGTCAGCGTCGAGCAGGCGTTTGAGCGTTCCGCCGAGCCGTTCAAGGGGTTCATGCTCAAAAACGTGCGCGAAAAGGATCTGAAGCTCTTCGCCGATTTGTCGAAGGAGGCGCCGCCGGCCAATCCCGAGGACATGTCGCTGCGCATCCTGATCCCGGCCTTTATGATCTCCGAACTCAAGCGCGCCTTTGAGATCGGCTTCCTCTTGTTCCTACCCTTCCTGATCATCGACCTTGTCGTTGCGTCGGTGCTGATGTCCATGGGCATGGTGATGCTGCCGCCGGTCGTGGTCTCGCTGCCGTTCAAACTGATCTTCTTCGTGCTGGTGGATGGGTGGAGCTTGGTCGCAGGGAGCTTGGTGCAGAGCTACGGATCGTAGGCGACGTCTTCCGGAAGGGTACGTGATGGTCAGCAGCATTAAACCCTCGCTATTAGCAGCGTTAATCCTTCTTGCCGTCACCGATGCCTCCCATTCGCAATCGGGCGAAAAGCTCACATGGACGTTCGGCGAGCAGGACGGCATGGCATACCTCGCCTATGGCGGCGAGAGCCCCGAGGCGACCGTCATCAGCTTCAGCTGCAAGCCGAGTTACAAAAAGGTCAAGATCATCATCTCCGAGACAAGCGAAGCGTTGAAACCCAATCGCGCCGTAGCCGCTACACTTGCCGCAGGCACGACGAAAATCACGGTCAACGGAAATACCATCCCTAACGAAGATGCCGGCGTGCCGAGCTTTGAGGCCGTGTTGTCCGCGTCCACGCCGTTGTTCCCTGCGCTCGCCGTTTCGGCGAAGCTTTCCATCGTGGTCGGTCCACACAAGCAAGACGTGCCGCTGCAAATGATCGGTCGCAAGGCCGTCGACTTCGTCAAACAATGTGCAAAGAGTGACCGCTGAGCGCAGCCGTTCAGCGCGACGCCGTTCGCCCCTTGCCGGGCGTGGGGGCGATCGGCGCTAAGGGTGCTGTAGGCGTTTCCGGTTCGACCGCTTTCACCGTTGGGTTAGCGGGGCGATTCCCCGCTTCGACCGGCGAGAGCGCGCCGATCTCCGGATAGGCGCTGCGCAATTCGCTCAAGAACACATTTAGTGTGTTTGCTGCGGCGATCTTCTTCGCGAGCGAGTGAAACTCTTCGGTGTTCGTGCCGATCGGCTCGGTTGCGATCTCGAAGGTGCGGCGGTCGACGCTCTCGCTCATCTTGGCGGCATATTTCTCCTTCAGGCGGTCGATCCCGATCTTGTCCTCGCCAAGCGCATAACCTATCGCCGCGCGCAAGATATCGGCGCGCTCATTATCGGTTAGCGGCTGAAAATCCTTCCAGCGTTCCCCGTAATAGAATTCGATCTGCTCCGCCGATAGCGCGAAACGCTTCGCCGCCCACAAGATATCCGAACGCAGCCGCGCAGCTTCACGACGGCTGATGTTGGAAATTACTTCGAGCGCGACGTCGCGCCGGCCGATGTCTGACAGTGCGCGCGCCTCGAGCATCAGCCGCAAGTCGCGCAATTCGTTACCGATGCCGCTGACGCGCGTTGCCCGCAACGTCGCCTCGGCGCGATCAGGCTTGTTGTTCATCATGTAGATGACGGCGAGCCGTGTCGCGACCTGTGCACGCGCAGCGCCTTGCAGGCGGTGGTCGACCTGATGCTGTAGTAATTCAGCGGCCTGATTGAGTAGATCGACGGCCACTAGGCGATCGGACATGCGCCGGATCATTTCGTCGCCGCGCCGTCCGATCGGAGTGAGTTCGCGGAAATCATAAAACAGGCTCAAGGCTTCGATCGCCGGCATAGCGTCACCCTTACCCGCGAGGAAGAGTGTATCGAAGCTCGCGGACGCCTCGTCGTGAATGCGCCGAGTCATTTCCGAATTTGGGTGTGCGGCGAGCGCCGTGCGCATCACATAGAAGGCATCGCGATAGCGGCGCTGCTGCGTATACAGGCGACCGAGCAATTGCAATGCCTCGATCTCGGTTTCGTCGCCGCGCCAGAGCGTGGTCAAAGTCTCAAGACTTGCGACCACGTCATCGGGCTTGAGATCGCCGAGCTCGTGGCGCAGCAGCACTTCGCGCAAGCGACCCTGCGCTGCCGCCGGACGATCCGGCGAATCCGCGGCCGTCCGATAAGCAGCGAGCGCATCGCCGGTGCGGCCGAGACCCTGCGCCAGCCTGCCGTTGAGTACGGCGAGCATCGGCTTCATTTCGCTGGTCGAGCCGATAGTCTCGAGCTCATGAAGTTCGTGCGTTGCGCCATTATAGTCGCCAACCTCGATCGCCGCGCGCAGCGCATCGGTGAGGGCGACGCGCTGCAATTCGACCGGTAACGTCGCCAGCGCCTTCTCCACAGTCTTAAAGCCCGCGCGCGCCTCCGCCCATCTTCCCGCACGTGCATAGGCGAGCGCCCGCCACAGCGGCGCATCGTATTGATTACCAATGATCGGATTGGATAGATCCTTCAGCGCCTGATCGGTTCGTCCGAGCAGAATATTGGCTACCGCATGGAGCAGAAGCGCCGTCGGCTCCTCGGCCGTCGGGCGGTCTTCGTTGATTGCGACGGTGAGCACGGCCTTGGCTTCCACGCTCATGTCGTGGGCGAGATAAAAGCGCGCAAGATCGAGTCGCTGCGCGGTGCGCTGCGACGGTGGCGATTCGGCGGCGGCGTGCGTCAGTTCGATCTGGCGCTGGATAAAATTCGCGTGGCGGTCGAAGCCCCAGAGCTGCGGGTCGAAAACGGCAGGCAGCGCTGACGCCGATTGTCCGCCGCCGTGGCCGGTCGCCGACAGGGTTAGCCCACCGGGACGGCTGACCACGATTTTGTCGCCCGACAATTCCGCGTTCACGTCGTCGGCGAGCGGCTGCATGACCACGCCATGCGTTGATGCGAGTGCTCGAAACTCGACGAAATCCTGCGTCTTGAGGAAACCGCGCGCCGGCCCAAGTGCGGTGACGACGAGCAGCGAGTCGCCGATCTCCGGGTCTGAAATGCGATGCAGTTCGCGCGGCTCATCGAATGGAACGGTGACGCTCGCCCGTAACGGCCCGATGATGTTACGTGCGATGCCGAGTGGACGCGTCGGATCAAGCACCGCGTCACCGATCGCCACCACCCAGGCATTACCCTCGGTAACAACGCTTGCAAGGCGCGGGCGCTCAAGCCGAATGCGTACGACCACATTGTTGTGCTGTTCGGTCGCTGTGGCGCGGGCCATGGTGCGGCTGGTGTCGGCGTTGAGCGCCTTAAGATCGAGCCGCGTCGTAGTATCGAAGACTAGCCACAGCATATCTGCGCGCCGGAACACTGCCGCGGGCGTGGGCTCGCCGAACGGAAAAATCAGGCGCACATTCTCGCCCTGGCGCTCAAGCCGGACGGCAAGCGGCGCGTTCGGATCGCCAGGGGCAGCAGCTCGCACTGATTCAGGCGCGGACTGCTGCGGTGTAGCAGCCGACTGCGACACTTGCTTCGTTGCGGCCGGTCCAGAGGCGGACCTGCCAGGCGACGAATTCTCGGCAGACGGATTTTCGGCCACGGGCTTTTCCGGCGCGGCCTTCTCCGCCATGGGCATCTGTGCCACTGCCCTATCTGGCGTTGATTTTGCCGATGCCGAAGCGGCGTGCGCCGGTGCGGGTGACGTTGCCGGCGGCGCTTCCGTTCGTTTTTCAGGCGGCGCGGGGTTTATTGATTTTTCTTTTTCCGCCGACGGTGCGTGCCGTTTCAGCGGTGCCGGATCATGGGTCGCGGATTTCGGCTGTGCGGCGTCCCTTGCCGCGCCCTGTGGTGTCTTTGCCGGCACCGTTTCCGGTGGATCGACACCGAGCGGTGCGCGTTTCACGCTTGCCGGATCAAAGATCAGCGCGGAGAGGTCATCCTGTCTGGCTGGCGTCTTCGCGCGCGATTCTTTTGCATCGGCATCGCTAATGTCCACCACATAGTTGTTGTCCTCGCGGAAGGTCCGTATGTCGACCGTTCCATCGAGGGCAAATTTAATAGACGCGGAGTCGCTGCTGAGTTCAGTGTCGATCGAGTGCACCATTGGCGGCAGGGTTGCCTTAGCGTCGGCAAGATCGAATTTCAGCGGCGCGGCAAAGACCAGTGTCAGTCCATCCTTGGTGCGGTCGTTGGATACCGCTGTCAGTTCCGGAAGCTCGAAGACGTAACGCGTGAATGTCGGTTGCGTGGCGACACGCACACGGATTTGTAGTTGGGTCCGGCTCCTCGTCACCTGGCGTTGCTGACGCAATTGCTTTTCGGCTTCGCGCGCGCGGCGCGCGAGATCTTCGATCACGTCCTGTGGCAGACCGGGTGGCACGCCCGTCCAGTTCTCCGGAAGGAGATCAACGAATAACCGTTCCGCGGCGGCCATTGAATTGACCGTCACCTTGCGCGCCAAGGCCAGGCGGATACCGCGTCCGTCGGGATCGCGCCGGGCCGCGCTAATGAAGTTTGGCGCCTCGGTGGAGATGCGATCGACCGACAGATCGATCGGCTGCTTAAAGGTGATGACAATGACGCCGCCGGCTAGTCGTACGGCGGATTCGACCTCTTCCTCAGAGGTGATGAGGATGCGGGCAAAGCCATTCGTGGTCGTAACTTTGACTTCCGCCTTGACGCCGGCATGTGCGATGCCGGACACGCCGAGCGTGAACGTGAACAGCACAACGATGAAGGCGCCCGTAGTAAGCACGCTTAAAACCGCACCACCGCGCGTGCGAACCGCCTGCCAGGAGCTCAACCACCGCGTCATGCCGTCATTCCAAGACTGCCCCGTCCGCTGGCCACGCGGCGCAAAAGGCCAGTAAAGACGCTAGGCGTTTGCGTTTAACGCCACGTTAACAATATCGAGAAAAATAATAAGTTTTATCAATAACTTATCGGATTTCACGCGCCTCAGCCGTTAACTGCCGAGAGGTACTCGGATATTGCGCGTTCCTCGCATGTATACGGTGCGCGCAATGTGGCCTGCATACTGGCTGGGATTTAGGCCGCGCACGGCTTCGGTGGCTCAACGCGTACAGATCAATGAACAGCGGCGAGTGCTGAGAGTTCGCCCTGCAGCGCCTTCGAAATATCGCGAACGGTGGTCTCCGCCAGTGTGATATCAATCCGCGGCACCGGCATGTCGAGATAGCGCAGAATTTGCCGTCGCTTTGAGGTCATTGGCATTCCATTGCCGCAATAAAGTATTATTCGCAGTATTGGCTCTTCCACTCAGCTGCCGTTTGGCCGCCCCTCGATCTTCGGGAGCTGTTGCTCCGGCGGCGCGGGAGCGGCTTTCTCGGTTGAGCCGGCGCGGTTAGCCATCTCGACGGTGAGGCGTTCGGCGGATTCCGGGCTCATCTGGCCCATGAT
>JACQTM010000090.1 GCA_016210825.1 Hyphomicrobiales bacterium | reverse complement strand
GCCATGGATTTCACTCGTCGTCGCCCCAAGCCACGGCTTCGGCGCGCTCGATGGGCGACCGTCGGCGATGAGATCGGCGAGGATCGGGGCGAGGAGATCGATCGGCACAAACATGTTACCGGGCAACCCCTCGCCTTTGCCGGTGGCGTCGCCCACCTGGAGCGAGCCGATGCCGACAAGCTTGCCTTGGCGGTCGATCAGCGCCGCGCCCGCCCAGGCCGCGTGCGGCGGCGACGTAAAGAGCGCCTCGTCCAGCAGATATTCCCAGGAGCCGGCGAATTCGCGCTTGGCCACGACCAGCGCCGGCGCTACGCGTGCCGTGCCGCCCGAGGGCACGACGATGACCGGGTCATTCGTCTTTACGTCAGCCGACTTGCCGATGACCAACGGCTGGATTTTGAGCGGCGACACCGCCTGCAACAATCCAAACCCAGTCTCATGATCGTAGGCGATGATATTAGCCGGCACGGCGCGGCCGTCGCTTGTCGTCACCTGAGCGGCATATGCCTCGACCATCAGATAGCCGATCGTGAGCACCAGGCCGTTGCCGTCAATCACCACGCCGGAGCCATCGCGTTCGCGGCCGAGATTCTGCAGCGTGCGCGCGTCGGGATTGATGAATGTCTTGATGCCGACAACGCCGGAGGCAATGTCCGCAATCGAGATGGACTGCGCATGGCCGGCGCCGGCAAGCGTCAATACAAGGCACGCGCCCACGACTGGCTTGCGCGCCGCCAAAAAGAACCGGCTGGAAGAAAGACTGATCATTGGCGACCCCGCGTGAGCCATCCTACCATGACGGCGGCGGTAATGGCTCAACTCTCCAGCCCGGTCGATACGTTCTTATTTTCCGGCGTGAGCTTCATTCCCGACGCGAGCGCCATGGTTTCCGCCAGCGCGGCAAAGTCCTTTTGCAGATATTCGTCCGGATTTTTCTGCAGCATCGCTGTTCCGAAATGACTTTGCAGCACTTCGCGCGTCGCCGCGGTCACCGGCATCGGCACGTCGAATTCGCGGCCAAGTTCAAGGCCGAGGTCGAGATCCTTGCGCAGCAATTCCGGCGTGAATGTCGTCGTCCAGTCGAGATTGACCAGCGCCGGCGTTTTGTAGCGGGTGAACATCGAACCCATGACCGAATTATTCATAAAAGCCAGGAACGCATGACGCGGTACGCCCATCTTGTTCGCGAGCAACGTGATCTCGATGAGATTTTCGATGACCACGCCGAGCATGACATTGTGCGCGATCTTGCAGACGCGCGCGAGTTCGCCATCGCCCACGAACGATACGCCTTGCGGCGCGAACACCTCGATCAGCGGCGTCACCATCTTGCAGGCGGCTTCCGGCCCGGAGACGACCGACGACAGGCGTCCCGCCTTGATCACTTTGGCGTTGCCGCTCACCGGTGCTGCGACGAAATCGGCGCCCCGTTCCTTCAGTCGCTTGCGGATTTCAGCGGATTCCTCGACGGCGATGGTGGAACAATCGACGAAGATTTTCGGCAGCTTGCCGTTGCGTCCGGCGATCACGCCGTTCTTGCCGAAATAGACCTCCTTAAGATCCTTACCGGTCGAGACGATGGAGAACACCACATCAACGCCGGCAAGATCGGCGAGCTTGTCCACAACCTTGCCGCCGATCTTGGCAAGCGGCTCAGCCTTCGCGCGTGTTCGATTCCAAATAGACACGTCATAACCGGCCTTGAGCAGCCGTTCGGCCATGGGAAAGCCCATGCGGCCCATGCCGATCCAGCCGATTTTCTGAGTCTTAGACATGCCGGTACTCCTTGAACGGTTCGCCCGAAAGGTTTGGTCGGGCGCTCTCGTAGCACACGGCGCACGTGCCGCAAGTTTCATAGGAGTGGCCCTGCCTTGTACGCACGGCATGGGCCGCATAACCTTTCGCGACGTTTAGATCGAGGAATAATGATGCCGGTCGTGGCGCGAAGGCTCGAAGACGCACTCACTGCCGTCACCGACGGCTGCGTGCTCGCCGTGCCGCGGGAGAATTCGGGTGTTGCCATGGCGGCGACACGCGCGCTCATCCGCCGCGGCATCAAGAAACTGCATTTGATCGCGCTGCCGACATCAAGTCTGCAAGCCGATCTTCTCATCGGCGCGGGTTGCGTGGCGACGATCGAGACGTCCGCGGTCGGCCTTGGTGAATTCGGCCTGGCGCCGCGCTTCACGGCGGCAGTGACGGCGGGCGCGCTCACGGTGAAGGACGCGACCTGCCCGGCCTTGCATGCGGCATTTCAAGCAGCGGAAAAAGGCATGCCGTTCATACCGCTGCGCGGCCTGATCGGATCGGATATTTTGAAATATCGCGACGACTGGCGCGTGATTGACAACCCCTTCGGCGACAACGATCCGATCGTGCTGCTGCCCGCGATCAAACCCGAGGTTGCGCTATTCCATGCGCCGATGGCCGATCGCGCCGGAAATGTCTGGATCGGACGGCAGCGTGAGCTTGCCACCATGGCGCACGCATCGGCGAAGACCATTGCAACCGTGGAAAAATTGCACGACGGCAATCTACTTGACGATCCGGTCCTCGCGGCAGGCACGCTGCCGGGCTTTTATATCGAAGCCGTCGCGGTCGCGCCGCGCGGCGCCTGGCCGCTGCCATTGCCGGATCATTATCCCGCCGATGGCGCGCATCTTACGGAATATGCGACGCTCGCGGCGACCACCGATGGCTTTGCTACCTATCTGGATAAATTCGTGCATGACCGGCATGCCGCCTGACTCATACCAATTCCCTCCCCCCTTGCGTGGGTGGTGAAATATGTTGGAGTTCCGCGACGAGGAGTTACTCGCCAGTGTCATCGCCGACATGATCGGCGACGTGCGCCATGTCGCAGTGGGCAACGCCTCGCCGATTCCGGCGACCGCCGCATTGCTGGCGCGTGAGCGCGGCAAGGGACGGCCCTATGTGTCACTGCTGCAAAGCCGCAAGCATAATTTTTTCACCGACGGTGGACGCGAATTGTTCGATTGCGCCGGCCAGGGCCGGATCGACGTCTTTTTTCTCTCGGGAGGACAAATCGACGGCGAGGGCAATATCAATCTCGTCAGCGTCGGCGATCGCGCTAAACCGCGCATGCGGTTTCCCGGTTCGTTTGGTTCGGCGTACCTATATTTCGTCGTACCGAAGGTTATTCTATTTCGCACCGAACATTCGCGTCGCACACTCGTACCACGGGTGGATTTCGTCAGCGCACCGGGCACGAGCCCGCCAAACGTCTATCGCACCGGTGGTCCCATGGCGCTCGTCACCAGCCTTTGTGTTTTTGCGTTCGATGCCGCGCGCAAACGCTTCCGCTTGCAAAGCGTACATCCCAGCCACACGGTCGATGAGGTTGTCGGGAACACCGGCTTCGATTTCGACATGGTGAAAGACGTGCCGATAACACCCCTTCCATCCGCCGATTCCCTACATCTCATGCGCGGCGTGGTCGCAAACGAGCTCGCAGAGGTCTATCCGCAATTCGCGAGCAGGATTTTCGGCGTCCCATCGCCCGCCAAACGGCGCCAGTCCGGCAGCCCCTGACATGCAAAGACCATTTACAGCAAGCGCCATGGCGTGATCTGTTTTCGGCCGCGCAATGCCATCGGAACCGCGCACCGGCATCCAAGGGATTATCCGTGAAGCAAGTTGAGGTCGCAGTGATTGGCACCGGATGGTGCGGCGGCATCCGCGCGCAGACGCTTTCGCAATCTGCGCTGGTGGACAAACTGCACATTTGCGAGATCCGGCCCGATCGGCTCGCCGAGGTAAAGCAATTAACGAAGCCTGCGACCGCCACACTCGACTATCAAGACATCATCAAGAATCCGAACATCGCCGTTGTCTATATTTCGACAACCCCGGAATCAAACCACTATCCAATTGCGCGCGATTGCCTGAAGGCCGGCAAGCATGTGCTGCTGGAAAAGCCGATCGCGCTGGAACTGTGGGAAGCCGACGAATTGATCACGCTGGCAAAGCGCGGCGGGCTGAAATTCACAATCGGCTATTCGCAACGCTTCAACACGAAATTCGCCTATGCCAAGAAAAAAATCACCGATGGAACGCTCGGCAAAGTCGTTTCGATTATGGTCAGCCGGCACCTGAGCCGCAGCCTCGGCAAGAAGATTGCGAGCCGCGTCAAGCTTTCACCGGTCGTGATGGAATCGACCCACGATCTTGATTTCGTGTTCTGGCTGCTCGAACCGGCAAAGCCGGTGCGCGTCTATTCGCAAGGCTCATATGGGTACATGCAACCCGTCAACGGCTCATACGATGTCATGTGGTCGATCGTGACGATGGACAACGGAATGGTGGTGACCATCGGCGGCGGCTGGAACCTGCCGCCAAGCTATCCGAACTATTGCACCACCTGGGTCGAGATCACCGGCACGGAAGGTGCGCTAATTCTCGACGACACGCATCGCGACAATTGGCTTAACACCGTCACGGATGGGCAGCAGTTTCCCATGTCCACAATGCCCGGCGAGCAGGTGGATCATGTCTTCGCGGGGCAGATGGGGCCGGAGACGATTCATTTTCTCGAAGCCTGCATTATGGATCGCCCGGTAATGGTCACGCCGGAAAGTGCGCGACGGGTGATGGAGACTTATATCGCCGCCGATCTTTCCGCCGAACGTAATGCGCCGGTCGATCTGCCGCTTTCCAATGAGGCTTTATCCGCGGTTGCCGCGATGGCGGCCGCAGCGCGGTGAAAGTTGAAAGCATGAACAAACCACACTCCGAGCTCCACGGTGAAAAGTTTCGCCGCGTTGAAGATGAAGCGCTGGTCAGCGGCCAGGGCCGTTTCGTGGACGACATCGCCCGCGATGGTATTGCCTATGCGGTCTTCATGCGCTCGCCGCACGCCTTCGCGCGCATCAAATCAATCGAAACGAACGAGGCACGCAAGGCACCCGGCGTTCTCGCCGTGTTGACGGCTGACGACATGAAAAAGGCAGGCTCCGGCAATATCGCGCGGCATCCGCCAATCCCGGGTCGCGGCGGCGCGAAGATGGCCCTTTCCAATCGCCCCGCGCTTGCGGGTGAGCGTGTCACGCATATCGGTGAGCCAATCGCCATGGTAGTCGCCACGACGCAGCTTTCGGCGATCGATGCGGCTGAACTTGTCGCCGTTGACTTTGAGGAGATGCAACCGGTCGTTGACCTGCACGAAGCGGAAAAGCCCGGCGCGCCGCAGATCTTTCCTGACATTCCAGGAAACCTCTGCCTCGATTGGCCCGGTATGGTTGCGGATCCCGATGCCAATGCGCACGACGTGGATGCCATTTTCAAGTCGGCGGCGCATGTCGCGCGCGTATCCGTGGCTCAACAACGATTGATCGTCGCGTCAATGGAGCCGCGCGGCGCGACCGCGACATATGATAAGGCCACCGATCGCTACACTTTGCGCGCCTGTAGCCAGGGCGCGGGGCCATTGCGCGATCAACTCGTCGGCGCGATGAATTTGCCAAAGGAAAAGCTACGCGTCGTGACCGAGGATGTCGGCGGCGCTTTCGGCATGAAGAGCGGCGCTTATCCGGAATATGTGGCGCTCATGGTCGCGGCACGGCTGACCGGCCGCCAAGTGCATTGG
>JACQTM010000081.1 GCA_016210825.1 Hyphomicrobiales bacterium | reverse complement strand
GCCGCCCCCGCCCCGGGCGAAACCGTCATTCAGAAGGGGCTGCCCAATGCCTTCGCCGGCACCGACCTGAAGGCGCGCCTCGACCAGCTCGGGCGCAAGGACATCGTGCTGACCGGCTTCATGACGCATATGTGCGTCGAAGCCACGGCCCGCGCGGCGATCGATCTCGGATTGAAAGCGACCGTCGTCGCGGCATGCACTGCCACCCGCGACCTACCGGATCCGTTGACCGGCAAGGCCGTTACCGCGGCCGAAGTGCATCGCAACGCGCTCGCCGCGATGGCGGATCGTTTCGCCGTCATTGTGCCGGACACGGCGGCAATCGCCGATTGAATTTACGAGCTGGCCCGCTCGCTTTAGCTTTGGCGCGGTCTGGTCTTGACGATTAAAGTTCACGCAAACGTGCTCTCGCAGCTCCTTTGCGCGCCGTTTTTCAATTACACAATGCGCGAATAGCCGACGAGACAACGACGCAAGAATGGAGGCGTAACATGCGCAAATCTTACTCTGCTCCGCCACAGCCCAATCGCAGAAACGTTATTCTTGGCGGCACGTCCTTCGTCGGCCTCGCTGCATTGCCCAACGTTTCCGCCGACGCGACTGAACCGGGACTTGGCTCCGCTGCCGAATTCCTCGCCGCCATGCGCAAATTCATGTCGAGCCTCGAGCCCGACAAGCGCAAGACCGCAACCTTTGCCTGGAACGGAGCGGAATGGAACGGCTGGAACTATTTCGGCGTCGGCGGCTATATCAAGCCTGGCCTACGGCTCGAGCAGATGAGTCAGACGCAGAAGGCCACCGCCTGGGATCTGCTTACGACGCTGTTATCCCCTGTTGGCATTGCAAAGACCAAGAATGTCATGACGCTGCAGGATGTTCTGGCGTCACTCGGCAATGGAGCCGGTGAGCGCTCCTCGGAACGGTTCTCCTTCGCCGTATTCGGCGCGCCGGCCGAGACCGGCGCATGGGGCTTTCGCATCGAAGGACACCATCTGAGCCAGTCGATCGCCGTTCGCGACGGCCGGATCATTTCGGTTACACCGTCATCATTTTCAGCCAACCCCAATCGCGTGCCGTCCGGCAAGCATGCCGGCCTCGTTACGTTGAATAACGAGGAGGTGCTGGCGCGGACGCTGATTGCGGATCTCAGTCCCAAGCTGCAGGCAAAGGTGCGCCTGTCGGACACGGCGCTGCGCAATATTCTCTCTTATGCCGGCCGTGAGCGCGTAAATGCCAAGAAGGAAGGTCTTGCCGTGGCCGAGCTGACTTCGGCGCAGCGCGATCTGATCTGGCAGCTGATCGAGACTTATGCGGTCGAGTATCTGGCGCCGCCGCTCGCCGCCGCGCAGAGGGAGCGCGTTCGATTGGGCGATCGGGACGCCGTGCATTTTGCATGGTACGGCCCAAACACACCGGAAAAGGCGTTCGGCTACCGCGTCATCGGCGATGGCTTCGTGGTCGAGATGGGCTCAGTGGATCCGGCCGCACAGCATCTGCATACCATCTACCACGATCTCGGAAGCGTGCTGGGGCGGACAGCCTGATGCTGCGCCGGAGTGGTTAGGCCGCCGCATCGCGCGCGGACGTCCGGCGCGCCGGATCGTAGTGGAGAATCGGCGCGAGCCACTTCTCCGCTTCCGCGACCGTCCAGCCCTTGCGCCGCGCGTAATCCTCAACCTGGTCGCGTTCGATCTTGCCGACCCCAAAATAATGGCTTTCCGGATGGCTCAAATAGAGCCCGCAGACCGATGCGCCGGGCCACATGGCAAAGCTTTCCGTCAATTGTACGCCGATGCGGGCGTTGCCCTCGAGCAGGCGGAATAGTGTCGCCTTCTCGGTGTGATCCGGCTGCGCCGGATAGCCGGGCGCCGGACGGATGCCGCGATATTTTTCCGCGATCATCTCGGCGCTGGAAAGCTTTTCATCCGGCGCGTAACCCCAGAATTCTCTGCGGACGCGCTCGTGCATTCGCTCGGCGAAAGCTTCGGCAAGGCGGTCCGCAAGCGCCTTGACCAAAATCGCCGAGTAGTCGTCGTTCGCGCTTTTGAAACGCTCGGCGACCGCATCCTCCCCAATGCCGGCGGTGACGACGAATGCGCCGATGTGATCGGACAACCCACTATCGCCCGGCGCGATAAAGTCGGCGATTGCTACATTGGCGCGGCCTTCGCGGCGGGCAAGCTGCTGGCGCAGCCCGTGCAGTGTCGCGATCCGCTCTGAGCAGTCCGCGCCGGCGAAGACGGCGATGTCGTCGCCTGCGGCATGCGCCGGCCAGAAACCGACGACGGCCGAGGCGCAAAACCAGCCCTCGCCCACGATACGCTTGAGCATGGCGCGGGCGTCGTCGTAGAGGCCACGCGCCGCCGGGCCAACCTTTTCGTCGTCGAGAATCGCGGGAAACTTGCCGGTCAGCTCCCAGGTGGCGAAGAACGGCGACCAGTCGATGTAATCGACCAGCTCGGCGAGCGGATAATTCTCGAACACCTTGGTGCCGAGGGAGCGCGGCTGCGGCGGAACGTAAGATCCCGACCAGTCGAGCTTGAGCGCATTCGTACGTGCGTCCGCAAGCGACAGGCGTTTCTTATCGTCCTGACCGCGCGCATGCGCCTCGGCGATGCGCGCATATTCCTCGCGGATTCCCGCGACGTAAGCCGGCCGCGTTTGCGGCGACATCAATGAGGCGGTAACGCCGACTGCGCGGCTCGCATCAGTAACGTAGACAGTCTGCCCACGCCGGTAATTCGGATGGATCTTCACCGCCGTATGCACGCGGCTCGTGGTTGCTCCGCCAATCAAGAGCGGAACGTCGAAATTCTGCCGCTCCATTTCCGCCGCCACAAGGCACATTTCGTCGAGCGATGGCGTGATCAATCCGGAAAGCCCGATGATGTCGGCTTTCTCGTCTTGCGCGGTTGCGAGAATCTTCGCCGCCGGCACCATGACGCCGAGATCGATGACGTCGTAATTGTTGCACTGAAGGACGACGCCGACGATGTTCTTACCGATATCGTGAACGTCGCCCTTCACTGTGGCGAGCACAATCTTACCATTGGAACTCTTTTCGACCTCGCCGCGCTCCTGTTT
>JACQTM010000015.1 GCA_016210825.1 Hyphomicrobiales bacterium | reverse complement strand
CAGCCGTTGTGTCACCGCGAGCAGGTCGCCGCGTTTCCATGCAAGCAGCGGCCCGAACGGCATGGCGGCAAGCAATGGAATGAACAGTGGTCCGAATGTGGCATTGAAGAACGGCGCGCCGACGGAAATTTTGTCACCGGTCAGCGCTTCCAAGGCGAGCGGATATAGCGTGCCGACGAAGACCGTGGCGCAGGCCGTCGTCAGAAAGAGATTATTGAATATGAGCGCGCCCTCGCGCGAAATCGGAGCGAACAAGCCGCCTTGCTTTAGCATCGGCGCGCGCCAAGCATAGAGACCCAAACCACCCCCGATGAAGCCGACAAGGATCGCAAGGATGAACACACCGCGCGTTGGGTCGCTCGCGAAGGTATGAACCGAAGTCAGCACCCCCGAACGCACCAGAAAGGTTCCGATCAAGGATAACGAAAAGGCGAGGATGGCGAGCAGAATTGTCCAGACCTTTAGCGCATCGCGCTTTTCCATCACCACCGCCGAATGCAACAGCGCGGTGCCTGCGAGCCAGGGCATGAGCGAGGCGTTCTCAACCGGGTCCCAAAACCACCAACCACCCCAGCCGAGTTCGTAATAGGCCCAGTAGGATCCCATCGCGATTCCGAGCGTGAGGAACATCCAGGCCGCAAGCGTCCACGGCCGTACCCAGCGCGCCCATGCAGCGTCGATCCGTCCTTCGATGAGTGCGGCGATGGCGAAGGAAAAGGAGATCGAGAAGCCGACATAACCGAGATAGAGCAGCGGCGGATGCACGGCGAGACCGATGTCCTGGAGAATGGGATTAAGATCGCGGCCTTCCAACGGCGGCTGCGCTAAGCGCAGAAACGGGTTCGAGGTGAGAAGAATGAAAAGATAAAATGCCGCCGCGATCCACGATTGAACCCCGAGGACGTTGGCTTTCAGTGTGGCAGGCAGATTGCCACCGAACAGCGCCACCATCGCCCCGAACAGCGAGAGGATGAGGACCCAGAGCAGCATTGAGCCCTCATGGTTTCCCCACACACCGGTAATTTTGTAGACAAGCGGCTTAAGCGAATGGGAATTCTCGAAAACGTTTGCGACCGAAAAATCGGAAATGACGTAACAAGTCGCGAGCGCGGCGAAGGCGAATGCGACAAAACCAAATTGCATGAGCGATGTGGTGTCGGCGACGCGCATGAGGGTCGCGTCTCCTCGCATTGCACCAATCACCGGCGCACAGCCCTGGATCAGCGCCAATCCAAGCGCCAAAACCAATGCATAATGTCCAAGTTCAGCAATCATCGCGTTACGCCCGGCTTTTTCGTATAGTCATCCTTCCAATGGCCTTGCTTCTTGAGGGCGTCGGCCACCTCTTTGGGCATATAATTTTCATCATGTTTGGCAAGCACCGTGTCCGCTATGAATGCGCCGCCAGATTCGAGTTTGCCTTCAGCCACGATCCCCTGTCCTTCGCGAAACAGATCGGGAAGGATGCCACGGTAACGCACCGGGATGGTGTTATTGCCATCGGTGACCGCAAAGCGCGTCTCGAGATTGTCCCCGCGCGCGACGCTGCCGGGCGTTACCAACCCGCCGAGCCGGATTCGCGCGCCGGGGGCGATCCGCTTCTCCACCACGTCCGTCGGTGAATTGAAGAAGACGATAGATTCATTCAAAGCGCTTAAAACCAGCGCCGTGGCGAGGCCGAGAACGCCAAGACCGGCACCGATCAAGATGAGGCGGCGCTGCTTACGTGTCATCGCAGGAGTATCCCATCATCCATCAAGTCCAAGCTCCTTGAACGATGTATTGAGATTGCGCAACTTTTCCGGATCACTCGCCAGCGCTCGTCGCGCGTCCGATGCCGCCGCCCGTGCCCTGTCGTTCTGACCGAGCACCAGATACGCGCGCACAAGGCGCACCCAGCCATCGAGATCAGTCCCGTCGTTTTTAAGGCGCTCGGCAAGCCGATCGACCATACCGCGAACCATTTCGCTACGCTGTTCTGGCGTCAGCCCGCTTGCCGCCGCCATGTCTTCGGCACTTGGTCCGCGAGGCACGGCGCTCGCGTCGACGCGGCCGAGCGCATCCTTAACGAGCGCGATCCAGGGCGCGCCCTGTGGTGCGCGTTTCAGCAGGTCTTGCCACATCGTTGCAGCATCGCCCTTACGGCCATCCTGCTCGGCTGCAAGGCCAAGGAAATATTGTGCCTTTACATCGGTGGCGTCGAACTTTCGCGCGCGATCGAATGCAGCCTTGGCGTCCGCCGTAACGACGCCGTTAGCGGCGGCCACCAGCGCCTCGCCGAAATCGGCTTCGCGTTCGGCATTGGCCCCGAGCAGACGCAGCGCATTGGCGCGCGCCTTCACGGCATCGGCAAAACGGCCGAGCCGCAGATATACCGGCGCAACAACTTCCCAGCCGCGCCCATCGTCAGGGTTGCCCTCGAGATGCTTTTCGACCTGCGCCAGCAGGCTTTCGATCGAACGTTGTTCGGGGGGAGTTTCGAGGCGGGCCGCTTGCGGGGCGGACGGCAGTCCGGGCGAACCGATGACAAGGTAAAAACTGGCGGCGCTAGCTGGAAGGAGGATCAGTGCAACGACGGCCAGAATGCGTCGGCGCCATAGACCCGCGCCACTGGAAGTAAGGGCTGCACGCGAAGCTTGATCGGCGGCCGCGAGCAGCCGGCGCGACACTTCCAGGCGCGCGGCATCGGCTTCGGCATCGCCGATGCGTCCGGCCACGCGATCACGGTCGATTTCATCTAGCTGGTCGCGATAGACCGCAAGATCGCTGCCCGCGGCACGCGCTTTGCCGTACTGCGCCAGCGGCCAGAGAACAGCGAAGATAGCGGCCGCCGTCATCAGTGCCAAAGCCAGCCAAAATATCATCGTTTGTCCGAGCCTTCGCGAGCCGCCCCGTCCGCGCGTTTACACCACGCTCGGGAGGCGCCCGCAACCGCGGGACCGATCAAACATCGGAAATCTGGTAGGAAAATGGAAACTTGGCCTCGTTGGCTCAGGCCTTGGCGGTTTTACGCTCGTTGGTAAGCGCTACTTCAGCAGCCTTAGAGAGAAGGGCGGCGTATTCCTGGCCGAACACCTTGGCGCAGAACCGGATTGCAGCGTCGACCTGCGAACGTCGAAAACTCAAGTCAGCCTCGCCTGCACCGCGTAAGGCATCAAGCAGGTTCCTTGTACCGGCATCGAGATATTGTTCGACCTCGGAATAGACGCGTTGCGTCATCTCGTTGATGGCAAGCTCGCTGGCGTAATTCCGGCAGACCCAGACAAACTCAATGAGCGCCTCAGTCTCCGCAACATCGCTCTGGTCGAGCGTCGCTCCCGGCGCGATTTCCCGGCTCGGCCGCTGCCGCAGCAGCCTGCGCACACGGCCAGGCATTGATTCAATCTCGTTCTTGAGTAGATCGGAAATGTCGGCGCGCAGATGCGCAAGCTTTTGGCCCCAGGGGGTATCGACGCCAAGATCCAATTCGGTGCGCAACCCGCGCGCCGCGTCGTGGATGTCCTTCAGCAGCGCAGCAACGGCAACGCCACGGCCGCTTTTTAGATCGTTCTTGAGTTCCGCCACCATGCGCTCGGTTTCGGCGAGCACGATGGTTACGGCAACGGCATAGGGCGTTTCGGAAACACGCGCGGCGTTGTCGCTACCCGCCGCCTTGATGGCGAGCCGGATCAGCTGCCAGCGCGCCGCAAGCCGGCTCATGACCAACACGAGCGCATAGAGGAAGATATTGGGATGAGAATAAAGCGGTGAGTCGAGCCACGCCTTCACTTGCACAAGCGGCGCATCTGCGAGGTTCTTGATATGGCCCGGCAATTGGCTTGCGAGGCGGTCCAAGGCATCGCGTGCCTTCAGCGCGCCAAGGATCGCCTGAACGTCTTCGAAGGCACGCGGCGTTGCGACCTGGGCGGACAGGCGTCGGCGCGCCTTGTCGTCGCTTGCGGCGGCGTCGAGAGCCGCTTGCATTCGTTCGACGGCGCGATCCTGGAAGCCGCGCGTGATCTGCTCAGCCCTCGCACTATCGTCGGCAATCAATAACTTGCCGATCTCCTCGGAAGCGGCCTTGGCCTCCCCCGCCATCAGATCGCGGCTGATCCACTCCCAGATCGGTTCAAGCGAAACACGGGCGATCCGGCCGCAATGCTTGTGGTCGGCCACATCGTCCACAAGGAACGGTTCAAGCGGCTGGAAGAACATACGCGCGAGATTGCCGATGCGTTGCGACTGCCGCCCTGATTCACGGACGCTCCGGCGCAATTCCTGTAGCACCAGTTCGGCGCCCGACATTTCCTCGCCGCGCAGCAGACCACGCTCAAGCTCCGCGATCAGCAAAGCTCGCGCTCCGGGCTTGAGTTCCCGGAGGAATTGACGCAACCGCTCGACGGGGGGCCTAGCGCTGGCCATCCCACACACCGCCATGATGACCCAGGGGGTATCTGGATAGCGCGAATGACCTTAAAAAGTCGTAACGGTAAACAATTTCAATGGGTTGAAAATCACTTGGTCGACAGCCATTGCGGGCTGTCGCTCCGCTGGCGGGTAGCGGGACCAGGTCAGGAAATTGGCGTCCAGGTGCCGTCGCGATTGCGGCAGGCAGCGCCACGGGCGGTTTGTGGCCGCCCGTCAATATAGATTGTGTGGGTATATTCCCGGCACTTGGTTCCTCGCGCGTCATAGGCGGGGCCCGGAACCACTGAGCCATAACGGCCGGAATCCGGATTGCGCCATGCCACCGGCGCCCCCGACGGCCCGGCTTCAAGCGCGGCCATCTGCGCCTCATAGGCGCGCCGCTTATCCTCATCGTCCATCGCCGCGCCGATGCGGTTGCCGATCAAGCCGCCGATCGCAGCACCGGCGATGCCTCCTGCAATCCGCGAACCGGTCGAGCCGCCGAATTGCGAACCGATGACCGCGCCGGCAATGGCGCCCACGGCCGTGCCGGCACCTTCCTTGGGTCCGGATTCCGCCAATCGGTCACCCGCGCAGGCGACTAGGCTCAAGCTGATGAAAGCAGCGCTAATAACCTTGACCGAAATCATGGTGCCCTAACCTCGTCATAGTCCATATCGCCTATGAGCTAGCCATAGGGAATGCGGCGAAACTCTGTCAGCCTGCCTGGGCCGCGGGCAGCATCAGTTCGGCGCGTAACCCGCCGATTGGCGCATTACCGAGAGTCAGTGCACCGCCATAGAGGCCAGCCAGTTCGAGGACGATGGAGAGACCTAATCCCGAACCGGGTTTCGTTTCGTCGAGCCGGCGGCCGCGGCGAAGTTGCTCGCGCTCCGAAGGTGTGAGGCCTGGGCCGTCGTCATCAACAACAATGCGGATCACGTCGCGGTTTGCTTCCATCCGTTCAGGGATTACCCCGACCTCGACACGCGATTGCGCCCATTTGCATGCATTGTCCACGAGATTACCGATCATCTCCTCGAGGTCTTGACGCTCGCCGCGAAAGCGCGCGTGGTCGGGAGCGTCGATGGCGATGGCGAGGCGGCGATCGTGATGGGTTTTCTCCATCGTCCGCGCTAGCGCGGTCACGACGGGAACGACCTCGGTGACGGTGCCAATCACGGTCATGCGCGCGGCGAGGCGGGCACGTTCGAGATGATGCGCGATCTGGTCGCGCATGATATCGGTCTGCTCGCGCACCTTGACGGCGAACGGGTTGTTGCCGCGAGCGGTGGCTTCGTTGACCATGACGGACAATGGCGTTTTCAACGCATGCGCCAGATTACCGACATGAGTGCGCGCGCGTTCGACGATTTCCTTGTTGGCTTCGAGCAGCGCGTTGGTTTCGCGTGCAAGCGGCGCAATCTCCACCGGGAATTTACCTTCGAGACGCTCGGCGCTGCCGGAGCGGATGGCAGCTAGGCTTTCCGAGATGCGCTTTAGCGGTGCGAGCCCGAAGCGCACCTGGAACCCGGTGGTCAATAACAGCACCGCCGCAAGGATGAAAAAGGTGATCATCAGCGCGCGGTCGAAGGCGCGCGTTTCATCCTCGATCTCCGCGGCGTCGCCCGCGACGGCGACGAGAAAGCGCCCCTGGTCGCCGAGGTCGATATTGCGCTCGACGAGACGCAGCCGCTGGTCCTCGGGGCCATCCACATAACCTTGTCGCGTTCCAATGACGCTGGTCCGTACGCCGGCATCTCCTAGCCGCGGCAGACCGCCGTCCCAGAGCGAACGAGAGGCGTGAACTTCCGTCTTCGAGCCATCGAGCCGCGTCACCTGCCAATACCATCCGGACAACGGCAGCTCGAACAGCGGCTCGCTCATCGATTGCGGGAATTTATCGGTTGCATCGTCGGGCGTGGCGATATCGGCAACGAGGGTTCGTAGATAAACATCGAGACGACGGTCGAAGCTGCGCTCCACCGCCTGCCGGTAGAGCGAAGTCAGCACAAAACCGGTGACGGCAAGGATGATCACGGTCCATGCGGTCGCCGAGAGAAAGAGTCGCAGCGCGAGCGAATTAGCGCGCATCGGCAGGCGGCGTGAGGAGATAACCGAGCCCGCGCACGGTCTGGATGACATCGACGCCGAGCTTCTTGCGAATGCGGCCGACAAAAACCTCGATCGTGTTGGAGTCGCGATCGAAGTCCTGGTCGTAGAGATGCTCCACGAGCTCGGTGCGCGAGACCACGCGGCCGGTGTGATGCATCAGATAGGACAACAAGCGATATTCGTGGGAGGTGAGTTTAACCGGATTGCCAGAGACGCTGACCCGTCCAGTGCGGGTGTCAAGTCGAACCGGGCCGCAATTAAACTCGCTCTTGGCGTGTCCGGCCGAGCGCCGCAACAGGGCACGGATGCGCGCCAGCACCTCCTCGAGGTGGAAGGGTTTTGCGACATAATCGTCGGCGCCGGCATCGAAACCCTGAACCTTATCGCTCCAGCGGTCGCGCGCGGTGAGCATCAGCACCGGCATCGCCCGCCCGGCGCGGCGCCAGGCCTCAAGCACCGAGATGCCGTCCATCTTCGGCAGGCCGATGTCGAGGATCACCGCGTCATAGGGCTCGGTCTCGCCAAGGTAATGCCCTTCCTCGCCGTCGAAGGCGCGATCGACGACATAGCCCGCCTCGGTGAGCGCGGTAGCCAGCTGGCGGTTGAGATCGGGATCGTCCTCGATGACGAGGAGACGCAACGGAAATCCTCCGGTCAGCGACCCTCGGCGAGCTTCCCGCTCGCGGCATCGACGGTCACATGGGTCACTTTGCCATCGCGCGCGAGCAGTGTCAGCAGGTAGACAAAGCCGTTGGGGCTGCGGCAAAGCCTCGCCTTTACGACCTCATTGTGGCGGCGATGGGCTGCCCGGATCGCGGTCGCCAGCGGTACCACCTGGCCGCTCGCGATCACAGCGCGCCGTTGCTTATTGGTCAGGCAGGCGGATTCCTCCTCCGCGTCGGCGGGGGATGCCAAATGCAAGGACGAAAACGCCACAAGCGCAATCGCTGTTCTCAGGCCCCGAGCGATCACCATGACGGCTTCATGCGACCGTGGCCCTGAACGCGGCATGAACGCATTTATGGAGCTGCCGTAAATGCTAGCGCGCAAATCCGGCGAAGGTCGCAAACGAATCCACGGACGCACGCGGGGCGCGCCATTTGTTGATCGGCACGGATTCGTCCGCATAGCCGAGTGCGATGCCGCAGAAGAGAATAAAGTGTGGGGGGATATCGAGGAGGGAATAGACGGTCTTGTGCCAATGGGTCCACGCTTCTTGCCCGCACGTATGCAAGCCGCGGTCCCGTGCCAACAGCATGACCGTCTGGATATAGCCACCGAGGTCCGACCATTGCGGCGGACCCATGCTGCGGTCGATGAAAATGAAGAGGCCAACCGGCGCATCGAAAAACGCAAAGTTGCGCGCGTATTGCCGGTAGCGTCCGGGGCGGTCTTCACGCTTCACGCCGATCGCTTGATAAAGCTTCGCGCCGACGTCGCGCCGGCGTTCCTCATAGGGCTCTTTCAGGTTGGGGGGATAAATATCGTATTCCGCACCCTCGCCGCGCGGCAGCAATTCAGGACGCGCGCGGATCGACGCCTTGAGCTTCTCAAGGGGGTCGCCCGTGAGCGCAGACACGCGCCAGGGCTGCACGTTTCCGCCGGACGGCGCGCGCGCCGCGCGCTCGAGAATGTCGCGGACGATATCGAGGGGAATGGGGGTGGGAAGGAAGGCGCGGCAGGAGAAACGAGTGGCGACAGCTTCGGCGACGTCCATTGGCAGGAGCTCTCCGTGGAATCCGCCCAGTGTGGGCGGTGGAGAGCGATGAGCCAAGTGGAAATGAGTGAATACTGCGCGTGTGCTAAAGAGAATTAAACATACGTCCGATCGTGCACCGGAGGGGCGACTCGCTTGTTACTTGAATTCCGAAATCGATATCTTTCCCGGCCCGACGCGCAACGCGATGGCGCCGCCGCCGAGGCAGAACATCAGTAGCGCATAGGCCCAATCGACGGTCGCGCCGCTCGACGGATATTTTACGCCGGCGAAGAACACCAGCGCCGGGATGCCGACCTGGTGCCATAGCAGCACCAGCAGTTGAGAGAGTGCCACGGCCGCCCACACGCCTTGCATCAGCCGGCTCTGCGCCGCCGCGCGCATGAAGCTATCGAAGGTCTTGGCGATGCTCTCGGCGTGCGCCTTCTGCACCTCGACGAGGGCGTCGAGCACAATCTTTTTCAACTCGTTGGCGAGCTGCTCGCGCGTCACCTTATTCTGCAGATAGGTGCCGAACAGATCCTTGGCTTCGTCGATCAACTTCTCGACGATGGTCGGGGCCAACAGTGAAGTGAGCCAAGTGAGCATGTCACTTCTTCGCGCCGACGCGGCCGGTGGTAACTATGCGCAGCAGGATGGTGGCAACGCCGATGCCGGCGATAATCTTCAAGGCGTAAGCCGGCGGCAACAGCGGCGCGAT
>JACQTM010000079.1 GCA_016210825.1 Hyphomicrobiales bacterium | reverse complement strand
GTTGCGGACGGCCGCGAGGCGCAGATCAACTCGATCTACATGATGGCGCATTCCGGCGCTCGCGGTTCGCCGGCGCAAATGCGCCAGCTTGCCGGCATGCGCGGACTAATGGCAAAACCCAGCGGCGAGATCATCGAGAGCCCGATCATTTCAAATTTCAAGGAAGGGCTCTCCGTGCTCGAATACTTCAACTCGACGCACGGCGCCCGCAAAGGCCTCGCCGACACGGCGTTGAAGACCGCAAACTCCGGCTATCTGACGCGCCGTCTGGTCGACGTCGCGCAGGATTGCATCATCACCACGCATGATTGCGGCACCAAGGCCGGCATCAAGGTTCGCGCCATCATCGACGCGGGCCAGGTCGTGGCGTCGCTCGCCTCGCGCATACTAGGCCGCACCACCGCGGAGGACGTAAAGGATCCAGCGAGCGGCAAATCCGTAGTGAAGCGCAGCACCTTGCTCGGGGAGCCGGAGGTCGAGGCGATCGTCGCCGCGGGCGTGCAGGAATTGCGCATCCGCTCGGTGCTGACCTGCGAAACCGTCAACGGCGTCTGCGCGGCTTGTTACGGGCGCGATCTGGCCCGCGGCACGCCGGTGAACATGGGTGAAGCGGTCGGCGTGATCGCGGCCCAATCGATCGGCGAGCCGGGCACCCAGCTCACCATGCGCACATTCCACATCGGCGGCGCCGCGCAGATTTCCGAGCAGTCCTTCATCGAGTCCAACTTCGACGGCAAGATCAAACTGAAGAACAAAGACAAGTCGAAGGGCGTGATGAAGAATACCGACGGCGATATCGTGGTGATGAGCCGCAACATCACGCTTGCGATTCTCGATGCCGATGGCACCGAGCGCGCATCGCACCGCTTGCCCTATGGCGCGCGGCTGCGGGTCGATGACGGCGCCATGATCAAGCGCGGCCAGCGCATTGCCGAATGGGATCCGTACACCCGCCCGATCCTTACCGAGGTCGAGGGCACGGTCGAGTTCGAGGACCTTGTCGAGGGACAATCTGTCGCCGAGACGCAGGACGAGTCGACCGGCATCACCAAGCGTGTGGTCACGGACTGGCGCACCTCAAGCCGGGCGGCGGACTTGCGTCCCGCGATTATCATCAAGGAGAAAGGCAAGATCCTTCGCCTTGGGCGCGGCGGCGAGGCCCGCTATCCGCTTGCCATCGACGCCATTCTGTCGGTGGATCAGGGCGAGAAGGTGGGAGCGGGCGACGTTATCGCGCGCATCCCGACGGAAAGCGCCAAGACGCGCGACATCACCGGCGGCTTGCCGCGGGTGGCGGAATTGTTCGAGGCGCGCCGTCCGAAGGAGGCCGCGGTGATCGCGGAAATCTCCGGCACCGTGCGCTTTGGCAAGGACTACAAGAACAAGCGGCGCATCAGCATTGAGCCGAGCGAGAAGGGCGTGGAGCCCGCAGAATATCTGATCCCGAAGGGCAAGCACATCCATCTGCAGGATGGCGACGTGATCGAGAAGGGCGACTTCATCGTCGAGGGCAATCCCGCCCCGCACGACATCCTCGCCATCAAGGGCGTCGAGGAACTGGCCGGCTACCTGGTCAACGAAATCCAGGAGGTCTACCGGCTGCAGGGCGTGGCGATCAACGACAAGCACATCGAGGTGATCGTCCGCCAGATGCTGCAAAAGGTTGAGGTCAGCGATACCGGCGAGACCGATCTGATCAAAGGCGATCAGATGGACAAGATTGAGCTCGACGAGATCAACGCCAAGTTCAAGGAAGAGGGTAAGAAGGGCGCGACTGCGCACCCGGTGCTTCTCGGCATCACCAAGGCATCGTTGCAGACCCGCTCCTTCATCTCGGCGGCGTCGTTCCAGGAGACGACGCGCGTGCTCACCGAAGCCGCGGTCAACGGCAAAGCGGACACGCTCGACGGGCTCAAGGAGAACGTCATCGTCGGCCGCCTGATCCCGGCCGGCACCGGCGCGATGATGAACAGCTTGCGCGAGATCGCCACCAAACGCGACAAGCTCATCCTCGAGGAGCGCGAGAAAGACGCGGCAAAGGAAGCCGCCAAGGCGGCCGCCGAGCAGCAGGCTGCATTGCCGGCGGCGGAATAGCTTTCTCCGCAGAACGGCATCAAAGGACCGCGCTCTGGCGCGGTCCATTTTATTTGCTCTTCGGCCTCTCAACTACTTTTGAAGCACGGTTACGTCGCGACGGCCGTATGATGACTTGAGGACCAGCCACGTCTCCGGCTATGCAA
The DNA here is from genome assembly GCA_016210825.1 of Hyphomicrobiales bacterium. Lineage (GTDB taxonomy): Bacteria > Pseudomonadota > Alphaproteobacteria > Rhizobiales > Xanthobacteraceae > JACQTM01. Next base: position 4,977 of record JACQTM010000079.1, on the reverse strand, counting down.
GTTCAATGGCCTATCGCGCTTTGAGAGATTCAGGAATGTCCGCAACGCGCGCGGCGGACACGCCAACGCTTTTCGCCTTCACGGCAGGCGACACGGGCGAATGGATGATCGATCGCGTGGAGACGGTCCAAGGTGGTCGATTGGACGCAGCCAAGCGTCTCTCAGTTGTGCACGGCCCGGATGCGGCGACGGCTCGCGCCGGTGTCTGGACGTTGCGCGGCGTGACCAGTCATACACGTTACACGACCGCGCACGAAGCAGCGCTTCTCGCGGCAAAGCAGGCGCCGTTGGGACGCCCCGAGGCAACACGCGCGGCGCTCATTCCCATTCGCAAATCCGCGCAGTGGTGGGCGTTGGCGCAAGACGAGCGCCGCGCAATCTACGAGGAGCGCTCACGGCACACATCGATCGGGCTTGAGTATCTCCCGGAAATTGCGCGCCGGCTGCATCACAGCCGCGATCTTGGCGAGCCGTTCGATTTTTTGACTTGGTTCGAGTATGCCCCGGAACATGCGGCTGCGTTCGATCGGCTGGTTGCGCGGCTGCGCGCCAGCGAGGAATGGCGCTTCGTCGATCGTGAGATCGATGTGCGCCTGAGCCGAGTGGCGGAATAGCTAAATTCCTCTCCCCGCAGGCAGAGGCGAGGTGAAGAAAAATCGAGGCCGTTCGGATGGGTTTTTCTGCCGGGCGGAATGCGCGGTCAGCGGAAGGGATTGGTGATGACGATGTCCTCGATCTTTTGGCCGTGAGACATATCCTCTGAGACAATCTCGCGGCAGCCGAGGACGCGCGCGGCAGCAACAATTGCCGCATCCCAATATGACAGGCCAAATTCCGCTTTGATATCGAGAGCGCTACCCATCACCTCCAGGGTAATCTCCTGTATTGGAAAGCGTAGCCACGTGCTGATGAGGCCTGTTGCGACGTCGTGCGGCACAGCATCCCGCCGTGTTGGCCGGGTCGCCTGCACGTAGAACTCCTGCAGCACCTGGACAGAGAGCGCATTGTCGCGCTCTTCAAGCAGCTTCACTGCGATATCGCGTTTGGCGGCCTCACGGCGGTCGCGGCTTATCGAATAGAGGAGAATGTTCGTGTCGAGGAAGCGGACAGCAGTCATCGCCTGCGGTCGTGCAATTCATCCCGCGACAACCGATCCGCAGCGCGGAAATTTTGAATGCGTTCGCGCAAGGCGCGCTCATCCGAGAGCAGGCGTTCGGCCTGGCTTTCGCCCGCGGCAAGCCTATTGAGAAATTGCTTCACCAGCGCCGACACCGATGTGTCCCGCTCGGCGGCTTTGATCCTTGCTTTCCGATATGTCTCATCGTCCACAGTTACTGTGATATTTTTCATATTATCACAGTACACGCCTAGCCTTCATAAAGTCAATGCAGGAAGGCCGCTCCTTATCGGACGGCCTTTTTGTTTCCGGATCGGTGAGACGCGTCTATTCCGCCGCGACGCTGGCGGCGACGCTCGCTGCAACTTCACCCGGGGTCCTGTTGCGGATCGCATCATCGCGGCGCATGCGCGCGAGCGCCTCTTCGCCGCCAGTCGTGGCGTGATAGAGATCGAGCGCGTCGAATTCGTCGGCCTTGGGCATAGCGATCGCGAGATCGGAATAGATCCAGCGATCCTCGGCGGCGAGTGCCGCATCGAGCATCTTCTTTGTCTTCCGGTAGATCCGCAGATAGCCGAACGCCTTGATCGCGGTGCCGAGCCAATAACGTGGATAGAAAATGAACGGATGCTCAATAGGCATGCCGCGGCGCCGGTCGCGCCGGGATTTCAGCCGCAGCGCGCCGCCTTCGAGCGGATGCACGCCCTCATAGAGGATCATCAAATAGAACCAGAGAATGGTTGAAAGCGTGGTGCCGGGACGGCCAAGTTTGTTGGCGCAAGTGCGGCGCAGGATAGTGTTGATGTGCTCGGGCGTGTAGAACGTATCCCAGGCGAGGCGATAAGCCTCCTCCCAATCCTTGTCCGTCATCGTCCCGTGATGCGAGACGCGGTGATTGAGGTCGTACTTGTTCATATCGGGGTCCATCCAGATTCCCTTGGTCCAGAGAATCTTGTGGTCCTCCGAGCCGGGCAGCGGCGTCAGGAAGAAGAATTCCAGAATATCCAGCGGCAATTCGCGTTTGATGATTTCGATGTCGCGGGCAATCGATGCCTTGGTGTCGGCGGGGAAGCCGAGGATATAGCCGGCGTAAGTGATGGCGCCGTGGTTACGCCATTTTTGCAGCATCTCGCGGTATTCGGTGATCTTGTTCTGGCGCTTCTTCGCCGCGATCAGGTTGTCCGGGTTGATGTTCTCAAGCCCAATGAAGACGCGACGCACGCCGGCCCGTGTCGCCTTCTCGATGAAGTTCGGAATTTTGTGGCAGAGTGTATCGACCTGGATGGTGAAGCCGATATTCAACCTCTCGCCTTCGCGCAGCTCAATTAAACGGTCGAACAGCGGCTCCCAATCCTTGTTGCGCGCAAAATTATCGTCGGTGATGAAGAAGCGCTTGATGCCCTGCGCGTAGTTCTCGCGCACGATCTTTTCCAGATCCTCCACCGAACGAATACGGCTTTTGCGACCCTGCACATTGATGATGGTGCAGAACGAACATTGGTAAGGGCAGCCGCGGCCAAGATCGATGCTCGAGAGCGAACCCGAGGTGCGGATGACGTGCTTGCGCGGAAGGATCGGGGCCGGTTCGCCGGCCAGCGCCGGCAAATTGTTCATGTGGTTGTAGAGCGGCGCCAGTTCGCCGTTCCAGGCATCGCGCAAAACGACGTCGAGCCGGCCTTCCTCGGCCTCGCCGGCGAAGAATGAAATGCCAAGGTGCTGCGCCTCGACGATATCCTTGGGCAGCTCCGGCAGCATGGCGATGCAGCCGGAAATATGGAAGCCGCCGACACAAATTGGCAAACCCGCCGCGATGAAGGGGCGGGCGAGATCGACGGCGCGCGGAAATTGGTTCGACTGAACGCCGACAAGTCCGATCAGCGCCTTGCCGCCGGCCTTACGGATCATCCTGATAATCTTGTGCGGTTGTACTCGGCGATTTGTCTCATCAAAAGTGTGCAGCCGGATATCGACATTCGGGCCGAGCACCTCACGCCGCCGCGCGTCTTCGGCAAGCGCGTTGAGGCAGGCGAGCGTGTTTGAGGGGATGGCCGACCGCAACCACTGGATCGGATAGCCGTCGTCGTCGTAATGCGTCGGCTTGATCATAACGAAGTGGAACACAGCTGGGACTTCTGCCGCCGTCTTCGCCATCACCGACCTCAAACAGGACCGAACGAATAAATGACCATACCACGGCACGCGACGACATTACGGCGTAAATTCGCGGCACATTGCACGCAGACGGTACGGCGGCAAGCGCGGTAAATGCCGCGCAGACGCAGCAAATTCAGGCTTTTCCCCTTGACTAGTGGGGAGGGCGCCGATAAAAACCGCGCACTTTCGGCAGGCGGTGAGTTTCGCCTCGTCGGCACGGCATTCCCGAATGCTCGTTAAGTCCTTGAGGTGGAAGCCTCTTTAAGACTCGCGCGCGATCGGCACCAGCCTCGACGGATGAAGCTCAAACGCTGCCGCTGACAGCCAATGTCAGGTCTTAAAGAGTGCATGACCCCGGCGCCGTTTTCGCCGCGCGGTCCTCTGAAATAAGGAGCGTCATTCCGCAAGCCGGAGCGGATGGCGCGATTTCGTTTTGCGCGTGGAAACGTGCGCCGGTCGGAGTGTCAGCTCCGCAACGGAAGGGCGAAGACTGTTAGATGCCAACCATCAACCAGCTGATCCGCAAGGGTCGCGGCAAGAAGAGCTATCGCAATACCGTGCCGGCGCTGGAAGCGGCACCGCAGAAACGCGGCGTTTGCACGCGCGTCTATACCACGACGCCGAAGAAGCCAAACTCGGCCTTGCGCAAGGTCGCCAAGGTGCGCCTGACCAACCAGTACGAAGTGATCGGCTACATCCCAGGCGAGGGCCACAATCTGCAGGAACATTCAGTGGTGATGATCCGCGGCGGCCGCGTCAAGGATCTGCCGGGCCTGCGCTACCACATCCTGCGCGGCGTGCTCGACACCCAGGGTGTCAAGAACCGCAAGCAGCGCCGCTCCAAGTACGGCGCCAAGCGACCCAAATGACCTGAGCGGAGCGAAGGTCATCCCCGGGCGAGCGAAGCGAGACCCGGGGATCGCCGAAGGAAAAGAGATAGAGAGATAGACACCGATGTCCCGCCGTCACTCCGCCGAGAAACGCGAGATCAACCCGGACCCGAAATACGGGAACCTGGTGGTGTCCAAGTTCATGAACTCGATCATGTACCAGGGCAAGAAGTCGGTCGCGGAATCGATCGTGTACGGCGCCCTCGATATCATCGAGGGCAAAACCAAGCAAAATCCAGTCTCGGTGTTCGAGCAGGCGCTCGACAACGTCATGCCCTCGATCGAAGTGCGCTCGCGTCGCGTCGGCGGCGCCACCTATCAGGTGCCGGTGGAAGTGCGCACGTCACGCCGTCAGGCGCTCGGCATCCGCTGGATCATTTCCGCCGCGCGCGAGCGCAACGAGAAAACGATGATGGAGCGGCTTTCGTCCGAGCTGCTCGATGCGTCGAATAACAGGGGGAATGCGGTGAAAAAGCGCGAGGACACGCACCGCATGGCCGAGGCTAATCGGGCCTTCTCGCCTTATCGCTGGTGACGCGACAGGACAGAATCCCCATGCCCCGCAGCCACCCAATCGAGGATTACCGCAATTTCGGCATCATGGCCCACATCGATGCCGGAAAGACGACGACGACCGAGCGGATTCTCTATTACACCGGCAAAAGCCACAAAATGGGCGAGGTGCATGAAGGCGCCGCGACCATGGACTGGATGGAGCAGGAGCAGGAGCGCGGCATCACGATCACGTCCGCAGCGACGACCGCGATCTGGAAGAACAAGCGCCTCAACATCATCGACACGCCGGGCCACGTGGAC
>JACQTM010000078.1 GCA_016210825.1 Hyphomicrobiales bacterium | reverse complement strand
CCTCATTGTCCGGGAGTGTGCGCTCGCGCTTGCGCTTGCCCATTGGCCCTCTCCCTTAGGTTCCGCTCGCCGGCGTAACAGGCGCGGCAGCAGCAGGTGTGCCAGGCGCCGCCGGTGTGCCGGCCATGCGTTTGGCTTTGCGATCGGACGAATGGCCGTAGAATGAACGCGATGGCGAAAACTCGCCGAACTTGTGGCCGACCATTTCCTCGGTGACCATCACCGGGATGTGTTTCTGACCGTTATAGACGCCGAAGGTGAGGCCGACGAATTGCGGCAGGATCGTCGAGCGCCGACTCCAGATTTTAATCATCTCGTGGCGGCCCGATTGCCGCGCGACTTCCGCCTTCTTCAACAGAAAGCCATCGACGAAAGGACCTTTCCATACCGAACGTGACATAACCTGCCCTCGCCTAACTCGTCTTCTTCCGCGCGTGGCGGCTGGTAACGATGAATTTGCTGGTGCGCTTATTCTTGCGCGTCTTCTTGCCCTTGGTCGGAAAACCCCAGGGGCTGACCGGATGGCGGCCACCCGAAGTACGGCCTTCGCCGCCGCCATGCGGATGATCCACCGGGTTCATGGTGACGCCGCGGTTGTGCGGCATACGGCCCATCCAGCGCTTACGCCCGGCCTTACCGATCGAGATGTTCATGTTGTCCGGGTTGGATACGGCGCCGACCGTCGCCATGCAGCGGCCATGCACCAGCCGCTGTTCCGCGGAATTAAGCCGCAGGATGACGTATTCGCCGTCGCGGCCGACGATTTGTGCATAGGAGCCGGCCGATCGCGCGATTTGTCCACCCTTGCCAATTTTGATCTCGATGTTGTGCACGATGGTGCCGACCGGAATGTTACCGATCGGCATCGCGTTGCCCGGCTTCACGTCCACGTGCTCGCCGGCGACGATGACGTCGCCTTTCGCCAGACGCTGCGGCGCGAGGATGTAGGCGAGTTCGCCGTCGTCGTATTTGACGAGCGCGATGAAGCCGGTGCGGTTCGGATCGTATTCGATGCGCTCGACCTTGGCCGGCGCGTCGAACTTGCGGCGTTTGAAGTCGATCTGCCGATACGCCTTCTTGTGACCGCCGCCGCGAAACCGCGACGTGATGCGACCGGAATTGTTGCGCCCGCCGGTGGCGTTCAGCCCTTCCGTCAACGCCTTGACCGGCTTGCCCTTATAAAGCGTGGAACGATCCACGAGCACCAGCTGCCGCTGGCTCGGGGTGACCGGATTGTAGTTCTTCAGCGCCATTGCCGGTCTCCGCCTCTAAAGGCCCGTGGTCACGTCGATCCTGTGACCCTCTTCCAGGGTCACGACCGCGCGCTTGGTGTTGGATTGAATGCCGAAGCTGCCGCGGAAGGCTTTCGCTTTGCCTTTGCGGATTAGCGTGTTGACGCTCTTGACCTTGACGTCGAACAGCTTCTCCACGGCTTCCTTGATCTGCGGCTTGGTCGCGGTCTTCGCGACCTTGAACACAACCTTGTTGTGTTCGGACGCCATGGTCGCCTTCTCGGTGATGACGGGGGCGAGGATGACGTCATAGAAGCGCGGTTCGATTGCGGTTTTAGCGCTCATTTGAACCGCGCCTCCAGCGCATCGATGGCGGCTTTGGTGAGCACCAGCTTTCCACGGCGTAGAATGTCATAGACGTTGATGCCAGCGATCGGCAGCACGTCGATATTTGGAATATTGGCGGCGGCTTTCTTGAAGCTTGCCTCGATCTCTGCGCCGTCGATGATCAGCGCATTGGTGATTTCGAGCTTCTCGAAATTCTTCCACAGCACCTTGGTCTTGCCGTCCTTAACGCTCGCCTTGTCGATAACGATGAGCCCACCGTCCTTGGCCTTGGCGGACAGCGCGTGTTTGAGTGCGAGCGCCCGAACCTTCTTCGGTAAATCGATGGCGTGACTGCGCACCACGGGGCCGAACATCTTGGCACCGCCGCGGAAGATGTTGACGCGCGCCGAGCCATGACGCGCGGAGCCCGTGCCCTTCTGGCGGTACATCTTCTTGCCGGTGCGGTTGATCTCGCCCTTGAGCTTAATCTTGTGGGTGCCGCGCTGGCGCTTGGCGAGCTGCCATTTGACGCAGCGCTGCAGAATGTCCGGGCGCGGCTCAAGCCCGAAGATCGCGTCCGACAGCGTGACCGATCCGGCCGCTTTGCCGTCGAGGGAGGTGATTTTCACTTCCATCACTTGCCCCCCTTCTTCGGCGCATCGCCCTTTTTCGGTGCAGGTGCGGCCTTCGTCACGGGAGCTTTCGCAGTTTCAGATTTGGCTGGAGCGGCAGCCGGCACGGAAACGGTTTCTTGCGCGGCCGGCGCTGATGGCGCGGCGTCGGTTGCGGGCGCCGCAGGCGCTTCGCCGGACGCGCGGAATTTTCCCGGCTTCGGCGCCTCCTTGGGCAGCGCCCTCTTCACCGCGTCACGCACGGTGATCCAGCCGCCCTTGGCGCCGGGCACCGCGCCCTCGACCAGAATGAGCCCGCGCTCGGTATCGAGCTGCACCACGCGCAAGTTCAACGTGGTCACGCGATCGACACCCATGTGACCGGGCATCTTCTTGTTCTTGAACGTCTTGCCGGGATCCTGACGCCCGCCGGTCGAGCCTATCGAACGGTGCGAGATCGATACGCCGTGCGAAGCGCGAAGACCGCTAAAATTCCAACGTTTCATTCCGCCCGCGAAGCCCTTGCCGATCGAGGTGCCGGTGACGTCGACGAACTGGCCGACGACAAAATGGTCAGCCGTGATCTCGGCGCCGACCGGAATGAGCGCGTCCTCGCTGACGCGGAATTCAGCGACCTTACGCTTCGGCTCTACTTTCGCGACAGCAAAATTGCCACGCTCAGCCTTGCTGACATTTTTTACTTTGCGACTGCCGGCGCCAAGTTGCAGCGCGACATAGCCGTTTTTGTCCTTGGTGCGGTGGCCGACGACTTGGCATTGGGCGAGTTTGAGCACCGTCACCGGCACATGCTCGCCGGCATCGGTGAAGATCCTGGTCATTCCGACCTTTTGTGCGATCACCCCGGAACGCATGACGTGTCCTAGTTCCTCTGTCCTGCGGCCTTAGAGCTTGATCTCGACGTCGACGCCGGCGGCGAGGTCGAGTTTCATCAGCGCATCGACCGTTTGCGGCGTCGGATCGACGATGTCCAAGAGGCGTTTATGGGTGCGCATCTCGAACTGTTCGCGGCTCTTCTTGTCGATGTGCGGCGAGCGGTTCACCGTGAATTTCTCGATCTTGGTCGGCAGCGGGATCGGGCCACGGACCTGCGCGCCGGTGCGCTTTGCCGTGTTCACGATCTCGCGCGTTGACGCATCGAGAATGCGGTGATCGAACGCCTTGAGCCGGATCCGTATATTCTGGCCGTTCATTGACTTTTCGCTCCACGGCGAAGGGGCGCGGCCAACCCGCGCCCCTTGCCTGCATTCACTCGATGATACTCGCGACCACGCCAGCGCCGACGGTGCGGCCGCCTTCTCTAATGGCGAAGCGCAATTTCTCCTCCATGGCGATGGGCACGATCAGGTGCACCTCCATGGAGATGTTGTCGCCCGGCATCACCATCTCGGTGCCTTCCGGCAGATGCACCACCCCGGTCACGTCGGTGGTGCGGAAGTAGAACTGCGGCCGGTAATTGGTGAAGAACGGCGTGTGCCGCCCGCCCTCCTCCTTGGTCAGGATATAGGCCTCGGCCTTGAACTTGGTGTGCGGCTTGACGCTGCCGGGCTTACACAGCACCTGTCCACGTTCGACTTCCTCGCGCTTTGTTCCACGCAATAGCGCCCCGATAT
>JACQTM010000080.1 GCA_016210825.1 Hyphomicrobiales bacterium | reverse complement strand
GTTGCGAAGTGCGAGGAGCTCCATCGCCAAGCGCAGTTTGCAAAGCGGACAAATTTTGCGCCGCGCACATCATTAAAAATCGGTCTCACGTGCGTGGCTCGTGGCGGCGGCCGCCTGATGTTGTATTTGACGATCCGACGACTCATCGGCGCGTCCATGATGCGCGGTCGATCGCCGTAATCCGCGCCGCGGATACGATAGTTTTTCGCCGTTGGTCGCGATGCGATTGATATCAAGGGTGGCGCACAAGGCTTGAAAATCCGAATCCGAAATATTGTGCCGCTTCATGCGCAATTCCAGATTCGCCATGGCGAGCAAGCGCGCCGCAATGGGGTAGCCTTGGATCCGTAGTTCCTCGGACCAGTCGCTGAGCGACATCATGATGGTGTTAAGACGATCGACTGAGCCAATTTCCATGTTCCATCCCCCTTTTCGATCTGAACGCCGGTGTCGCGATCCAGGATTCCGTTTCGATGACATCCGTGTAGAGCGATAGGACTTTTGAAATCGTGCGATGCGTTTCTTGCGCGGATATGTCGCCAAGCGCGTGACTTGCCGATGCATCCGACAAGAATGTCATGCGATGGCCGCGATGAAATGCGTCGATGGCCGTCGACAGGCATGCCGCCTCGCCGGCAAAGCCCGCAAGAACGAAGTTTCCTCCGGCCTGGTCCATGACGTCCGCAAATTGCGAACTGGCGTAACAAGAAGGTTGATTGCGCTCAAAGACCATGTCGATGCCAAGTGGCTCGAAGCCGTCAATCCAACGTGAAAAAGGCGTCGCCGGGTTGAAGAATGCCGACTTGCCGAGCCAGCGAACAAAAGCGACCGGCAGCCCAATCCTGCGCGCATGTTCGAGGGCGGCACGGCAGCGTTCCAAGGCCTCATCGGCATTGGGCAAGGCCAACCCGCGCGGTGCGGCGAGGTATTCTTGTTGCATGTCCACGAGAACGAAAGTCGGAATGCCGCGGGAATCCGCGTAGGCGCGCAAATCGATGATCGTGTTCACGCATTTGCCCTTTCCACCGAAGGCCTGGTGACAGGCCGACTTGAGGATGCTTCGAGAACTCCCGGGAGGTGCCACCGGCCTTCGGGCCTTATCATCACGTAAGGATCGACGCCGATGGTGATCGCTTGCGGATGCCGTTCGGCGTTCAAGCGGATTTCGACATAGTCGAAATCCGAAAAGACGAACTCCGGAACGTCTTCGATCGGCCGGAATCCAAAGCGCGACCAGAAATTGACTAGCCGCTTCTGCGAATGCCCGTAGAGCACCTGGTAGCCCTTGACCCGGCAAAGTTCGATCGCGGCACGAACGAGATGGAACGACAGGCGTGAATTGCGAAACTCCTTGCGCACGGCAAGCCGCTCGATCTTGGCAAACCCGGCAAAGTAGCGAATGCGCAAGCAGCCGGTCGGTTCATTGCCGACGTAGCCGAGAAGATGCGTTGCACAAAAATCGTTGCCATCGAACTCCTCGAGATACGGACATTCCTGTTCGGCGATATAGACGGCGCTGCGGATGCTGATGACGCGCATCATATCTTCGATCGACCGTGCGACGGTGACCGAAAGCTCTTTTTCCTGAGCGTCAGGCCGGTAGCGATCGTATAGCGGCAACTCGTTGGGGATCGCGCGCGCACGCCGATAGGTATGAAGGTGCGGCGCACTGACGCCGCGATAGGAAGCGCCGCGTCTAAATCCGAGCGTTTCGAGAAATCGCTGGCCATCGACCGTCACCGCGCGCGCGTAAATATCGGCATCGCGATAGAGCGGCGTCCACATTTTCTCGAACGCCAATGGAATACCGGCGGCAAGTCCATGGCGTGCGTGCATGCACCAAACGTAAATTCCCGCCGGCCTTTCACTTTGCGGCGACAGCAGTTCGGGATCGGGATTGCTCGCATCGAAGGTGCCGTCAACGAGGTGCTTTACGCCGGCCTCGTTGAGCATCAGGAAGGCGATAAAGCCCCCGCCGGTAGGCGAGGCTGGATTGAATTTTTCTCGGCGCGCGATAGCCCACATCGAATCGGGGTTTTGCGCAATCACGCGGTGCACCACCTCGGTCCGTGCCAGTCCTGCGAGATCCGCCCGGGCGCGGGCGACAAGGGTGTCGATTTCACGTCCTGCCGGTGTGAAAATCACCAATCCGCGGGCGAATTGATCGAGATTATCGGCCGGAAGGGGGTGCTTTGCCGGGTGCGGGGGCGGCGCCAGGGTGTCGGCCGCCCGTGTCATTTTGGGATCGTGGATGGTCATAAGAGGCCTCTACTGGTTGTAGGCCATCAAATTGTTTGCGAAGCTTAGGCTCTAGAGGAGCGGCCGTATGTATTCGATGCCGCAAAGGGGTGTTCCGCCGGAGGAACGCATCGATCCGGGCCCGTTCAGCACGGCGCCGGACTGGGGCAATGTGCGGGTTTTCCTCGAGGTGGTCCGCTGCGGCAGCTTTCGTTCCGCCGCAGAAAGGCTCGGTCAATCGATCAACGGGCTGCGCCGCCGGATCGATGAACTGGAAAGTCAGCTCGGAACGGTCCTGCTGACCCGCCATGTCGATGGAACACGGCTGACCGATGAAGGCACGCAAGTCTTCGCCGCCGCCGAACGTATGGAAACGGCATCATTCGATCTTGTTCGCGCCCGTGAGCGCGCGGGACCGGCAGTTTCCGGCGAGGTGCGGATCGCGGTGACCGAGGGGCTTGGGACATTTTGGCTCGCACCCCGGCTCGTGGAGTTTCAGCGCGCCTATCCGGGCATCCTGATCGATCTTCACTGCGCGATGCGGTCTGCGGATATATTGCGGCTGGAAGCCGATGTTGCGATCCAGTTGACACGCCCGACGACGCCCGATGTTAAGGTCGTCAAGCTCGGCTGCATGCACGTCATGCTCTACGCCAGCGAATCCTACCTGCGCACCTACGGTAAGCCCACCACCTATGACGAGCTTTTGAAACACCGCATCGTCATGCAATTCGCCGACCAGACCGCGGCAAAGGAAATCTATGACGCGTGGTTCCCCGGAATTCCCCAGAAGAATTTTCTCGTCATGCGCAACAATGTGAGTAGCGCGAATTACTGGGCTATTGCCAAAGGCGCAGGTATCGGGCTACTGCCGACCTATGCGACAGCGATCGGAGCGCGTGTTATTCCGCTGGACTTGGATTTACGGCGCCCGTTCGATATATGGCTGACCTACCATCCCGACGCGAAACGTATCCCACGGGTGCGATATCTGATCGATTGGATGATCGAGGCTTTCAACCCGGCCAAGTTTCCCTGGTTCAGGGACGAATTCATTCATCCAAGGGAATTGCCGAAGTCGTATCGTGGCGAACCGCTCGTCAATCTATTCGAGGGATTCATCGGAACAGCGTCCAACTAGGTTACCGGATTATCATGCATAATCATAAACCATTGCGAATGCATCATGCCAAGAACTAGCCGCAACCCACGTGATATCGATGTTGGTCGACGAGTTCGCACGCAACGGCTCCAGCGCGGAATGTCGCAAACGAAGCTGGCCAACCAACTCGGCGTCTCGTTCCAGCAAATACAGAAGTATGAAAATGGGACGAACCGGATTGCCGCTGGCCGCCTGGAGCAGATCTCCAAGGCGCTGGATGCGCCAGTGACGTTCTTCTATGGCGTCAGCGACAGCAAGAAATCGACGGAAGAACTCATGGGATTTCTCGATACCGCGAACGCGCTGCGGCTTGTCAACGCGTTCACGCGCATTCGCGACCCACACCTACAGCGTGCGCTCGTATTGCTGGTCGAGCAGGTGGCGCCAAAATCCTAAGCTGCCGGAGTGCGATTAAATCCACAGCGATGGCCGGCGCGACGGCGCACTGTCATGAGTCCGATCCCTCAGACACATGCGCCGCATTGACCCATGCGGGATAATATGATGCCCCCGGGTAGATTCGTCGGACTTACCGGAACAGCCGGGACGCGGTATCCTCTCGCGGGCGACTGGAATAGCCTCGGATGCTTGCTCTCAAAGCACACGGGGCTCGGTTTCATCGCCGGTACATTGATTACGGGAGTGGTATGAGGGGAGGAAGGTATGATCAATCTCAGGATACTTGGGATACTTGCATCGACTGTCATTTTCGCCGGACTTTTGACGGCAGCTGGCATTGGGCCGATCCAAGCCAAAGACAAGGTTAAAGTCGGCTTCATCGGTCCGCTGACGGGTGGCACATCCGCCAACGGGCTGGGTGGACGTAACTCGGCCGATCTCGCCGTGCGGCTACGCAATGCCGATGCGAAAGCAAAATATGAATATGAAATGATTGCACTTGACGATGAGTGCAAACCGAATGTGGGCGTTCAGCAGGCGACCAAGCTGGCGGCCGACAAGGAACTGATCGCTGCGGCCACGCACTATTGTTCAGCCGTCGCGATCGCGACGGTCGACGTCTATCACAAGTTCGGTTTGCCGGTGATCGTATGGGGCGCTGTCCTCCCCGACATCACTTACCGAAACAAGTATCCTGAGGTCCATCGCGTCAACGGTACGATGATCAATCAGAACCAGCGCAATGCCGAGCTGATCTCGAAGCTGGGATACAAGACATTCGCGGTCATCCACGACACAACGGACTACGGCAAAGGTCACAATAAGTACTTTAGCGAGGCGCTCGCCAAGCAGGGTGGAAAGATTGTTGGTACTTTCGGCGTCACTTCCGATCAACAGGACTTCGCCGCCGAACTGACTCAGATCAAGTCGCTCAATCCTCAAGTCATTTATTTCGGTGGTCTGACGCCGATTGGTGTGCGCATTCGGGCGCAGATGGACAAGCTTGGGCTCAACAACGTCGTCTTCGACGCCACGTCAGGGATCAAGTCCGACGCTTACATCGAAGGACTGGGCAAACTGGCGGAAGGCTCGCTCTCTTTCATCGAGGGCGGACCGATAGAGCGGTTGCCCGGCGGCAAGTCTTTTCTTGTGAAATACAACGCCCAGAACTATCCAAATCCGCCCGAAGCCTATGGTGCCTTCGCCTTTGCGGCGATGAGCTTGATTCTCGACACCATCGAGTCAGTGGGCCCGGATCGCAAAAAGGTGCAGGACACACTCAACAAAGTGAAAGATCGCGATTCAATTGTCGGCACCATCACGTTCGACGATCACGGCCAGAACACGGTCCCGGTGATTACGGGCTTCGTGGTGCAGGACGGTAAATGGGTCGTGTGGGAGGATAGCGAGTACGCATCCGGCAAACGCAAGCTGCCGGGGCAGAAATAGCAAGACCGATGCGGGAAGGCGCGGATTTCGCGCCTTCCCCATCACCTCATTGAGCTTCCGAAAGCTAGGATCTCGGCATGGATTTCGGGCTGTTCGCCCAGCACACCATGAACGGGCTGATGCTCGGCATGATGTACGCGCTTGTCGCCGTGGGCTTCACTCTGTTCTTTGGTGTTTTGGACGTTATCAAGTTCTCGCACGGCGATGTGCTGACGGTCGGTGCTTTCACGGCGCTCGCCACCTTTGTCGGGCTCAAGAGCATGGGCGTCGCGTCCACCACCGTTGAGCTGCTGGCAATGCTAATTGCCGCAATCGGCGCCATGGCAGTGCTTGGGGCCGTCATCGCCAAGGCGTTCGTTCTGCCGCTACGCGCGGCGCCGGCCCTCAATACATTGCTGATCACGCTGATGCTTGGCACGGTTCTGCGCGAGGCCGTGCGCCTCTTCTATCCGGACGGCGCAAACCCAAAGCCGTTTCCGCGGCTGCTACCAGCCGAGTCCGTCAGCATCGGCAATTTCAATCTAAGGCTCGACAATACCATTATGCTCGCGGCAGGCGTGCTGGTCATCGTCGGTCTCCAGCTGATGCTCAACCGCACCAAACTTGGGCTTGCCATTCGCGCCGTAGCACAGGACGAGGAGACTGCAAAGACGATGGGTGTGAATTTCAGCGCCATCGTGCTCATCACCTTTGCGATCGGCTCGGCCTTGGCAGCTTTCGCAGGGCTGATGAACGGCCTGTACTATAATGAAATCAATTTTGGCATTGGACTTTATCTTGGCGTTGTCGGGTTCAGCGCGGCCATCATCGGCGGGCTTGGCAGTATCTATGGCGCCATTCTCGGCGGCTTTATGTTTGCCGCCCTGCAAACGATCGGCGCCGTCGCGCTTCCATTTGCCAGCGCCTACAAGGACGTCTTCGCTTTTGCTGTGGTGATCGTGCTCATGGCGTGGCGGCCGACCGGACTGATCCCCGAAAAACTCAGCGAACGGGTGTGAGATGGCGGCCGCGAATGGGGGGGCGGGATCCGTTTTGCCGGGCGTCACTGCGATCGCTCTGGCTACCGCGTTTCTGATCGTTCTGTTGCGGGTGGAGAATCAAACAGCGATTATCTCGCTTCTTGCATTCGGGCTTGCCGCCGTCGCCGTCGCCAACTGGTTCGGATGGCTCGCGCCCGTTACGCGCAGCTTTGCCGAGCGGGAGAACGCGCTCGACGCGTTCGCTGTAGTGGCTGCGCTCGTGGTGGCCGCGGTATTTCATGAGGACCACTTCGTCCTTCTGCTTGTCTGCACGGTCTTGCTCTACATCGTGGCCACGCTCGGATTAAATATCCAGTTCGGATACGCGGGCGTGCTCAATTTCGCGGGCGCATCCTTTTTCGGCATCGGCGCCTACACAGCCGCGGTGCTCAACGAGCACACCGCCATTCCCCATCTGCTCGTGCTCCTGATCGGCGGTGTCATGGCGGCGCTCATCGGTTCGCTGTTGCTGCTGCCGGTGCTGCGGACGCGCGGACATTACGCGGCGGTGGTCACCATCGCCTTCGCGCTCCTGTTCAAGACCTTCCTCGAGGTCAACGATGTGCTCGGCGGCCCCCAGGGCTTGCAGGTGCGAAGCATGAAAATTCTTGGCTGGTCATTCAACGACAACTTCCAGATTGGAGGAGTCAAGTTGTCTTTTTACATTAGCTATTTTCTTGTGAGTTTGATCATTCTCGTCTTGGCGTTTGTGCTCGTTCGGCGGATCGAACGCTCCTGGGTCGGACTTAATCTCGATGCCCTGCGGCTGGACGAGACGGCCGCGTGCTGTTTTGGTCTCGACATCGTTCGCTGGAAAGTCACGGCGTTTCTGCTGGGCAATTTCCTGATTGGCATCGCGGGCACGCTCTTCGGCATGGTGGGCGGCTTCGTTCAACCAAACAATTACACATTTGCCGATTCACTCATTCTCGTGTCGATTCTTCTGCTTGGCGGGATCGGCAACCCATGGGGCGTGGTGGTGGCCACGGTTATCGTTGTCATTGTTCCGGAGAAATTGCAGGCGATCCAAGAGTATCGCTTCCTCCTCTACGCGGCGCTGGTGATGGCGGTGCTGTTGTTCCGTTCCGAAGGACTGTTGCCGCGCCCCGTTCGCCGCTATTTCCCCGGATGGCGGCCATGACGCTGGAACCGACGCGACGTGGGGCGAGTTCGTCCGTGCTCAACGTGCAGGGTTTGACGCGGCGATTTGGCGGCGTCGTCGCCCTCGACCATCTCGACCTTGAATTAGCGCAAGGTGAAATTCTCGGCCTGATCGGTCCGAACGGCTCCGGCAAGACCACCTTTTTCAACGTTCTCACCGGCCTCTATACGGCGGATTCGGGTAGCATTCGCTTTGGCGGAACGGAGATCACGCAAGCCTCGCCGCAGGCGATTTATCACGCCGGTATCTCTCGCACGTTCCAGCGCTCGCGGCTCTCGTTGCCCCTGTCGATCTTCGATAACATCATGATCGGCAACCACAAACGCCTGAATCAAAAACTGTGGTTCAATCTTGTTCGCCGCGACGCGTTCAGAGCCGAGTTTGCGGCGAGCTTTTCCCAGGCACAGGCGCTGGTCGAGGTGTTCGATCCGCCGCTCGCCGGCCGTATGTTCGAACCCATCGCGGGCCTGCCCATGATTGATCGTCGGCGTATTGAGATCTGCCGCGCCCTGATCAGCGAGCCCAAGCTGCTGCTGCTGGACGAACCATCCGCCGGGATGACGCACGAGGAGACGGCGAAGCTGATGGACGATATTTTGGTGGTCCGCCAGCGTCTGACCGGACTGACGATTATCATTGTCGAGCACGAAATGGGTGTCATTGAGCGGATCACCGATCGCTGCATTGTGCTCAACTTCGGCCGCAAGATCTCCGAAGGGATTTTTGCCGAGATTGCCGCCGACCGACAGGTGCAGGAAGCTTATCTGGGTTTGCAATGAACACGAATGAACCCAACGCGCTCGTCGTGGAGAAGATTTCCACCGCCTACGACAAGGCCAATGTCCTGGAAAACGTGTCGTTGACGGCGGCGCCCGGAAAGATCACCTGCCTGCTCGGATCCAACGGCTCCGGTAAGACGACGCTGATCCGCTCAATTCTCGGCCTCACGCCGCCGAACAAAGGCGTTATACGTTTTCGCGGCCTGGACCTGCGAGGCTTGCCGACGCATCGTGTGATCGCGGCCGGCATCGCCTGCATCCCGGAAGGGCGGCGTGTATTCGCCAAGTTTTCGGTCGAGGAAAATCTGCGGATGGGCGCCTATCAGGAAACATCGGATGCGGAGGTGAGAGAGCGCTTGGTGCGCGTCTATACTGCCTTTCCGCGGCTCAGCGAACGCCGGACTCAGCTCGCCGGCACGCTGTCCGGCGGCGAGCAGGCAATGGTGTCGATCGGCCGCGGACTCATGCGGGCACCGAAACTGCTCCTCGTTGACGAACCCTCGCTCGGGCTCGCGCCCATTCTGGTGCAGGAGAATTTCAACATCATTCGCCGCATCCGGGAACAGGGCATCACGATTTTCCTCGTCGAGCAGAACGTCCATCAGACGCTCGCGATCTCCGATTACGGTTATGTGCTCTCCAAGGGCCGCGTCGTCGCGGAGGGCAAGCCGGCGGATCTCTCCAAGACTAAGGAAGTGCATGAGGCCTATTTCGGATAGTAGGGAGTAGTGCGGATCGATGTCTCTTTCTGCTATCGCGTTGAGCCGGGAACTGATCCGTTTCAACACCGTCAATCCTCCCGGTAATGAGCGTCCCTGCGCCGAGCACTTGGCGCGGCTTCTCGATGATGCGGGATTCCACGTCGAGCTCATTCCATTCGGTGACGCGCGGGCACAACTCGTCGCTAGCATCGGCGGGCAGGCGGATCATCCGCCGCTCGCCTTCACCGGTCATATCGACACGGTTCCGCTCGGGGCCCAGCCTTGGTCGGTGGATCCGTTTTCCGGTGTTATCGACGGCGACAAGCTTTTTGGGCGCGGCGCATCCGACATGAAGAGTGGAGTTGCGGCGTTTGTCGCCGCCTCCGTTCAGCTCGCCGGCCGGCTTGCCGGGACGCCCGGCGTTCTGCTCGTCGTCACGGCAGGGGAAGAGACCGGATGCTCGGGGGCCGAGATGCTTGCTGGGACTGGCAAGCTGCAACGGGCCGGAGCGCTCGTTGTGGCGGAGCCAACCGGCAACAAGCCGCTCGTCGGGCATAAAGGCGCGTTGTGGCTCGAGGCGGAAACTCGCGGGGTGACGGCGCACGGCTCCATGCCGGATAAGGGCGTTAATGCGGTCTACAAAGCCGCACGGGCGGTCTCGGCACTGGAGCAATTCGATTTCAACGTAGCGCGCCATCCGATACTCGGCGCGCCGACGCTCAATGTCGGAACCATTCAGGGCGGCCTCAATATCAATTCCGTACCGGATCGTGCTGTGGTCGGGATCGACATCCGGACCATCCCCTCCCAGACCAACGCTCGAACCTGCGAGCATTTGGCAAGTTATCTCGGGCAGGATGTGAAACTGCGAACGCTAATCGATATGGAAAGTGTCTGGACGGATCCAGACGATCCTTGGATCGGCGAGGTATTCGAGATTGCACACAATATCGCACACACCGAATGTGAGGCGGCCGGTGCACCCTATTTCACCGACGCCTGCGCTCTTAAACCAGCGCTCGGTTCGCCGCCGACCGTGATTCTTGGGCCGGGAGAGATTGTCTTGGCCCATCAAACGGACGAATACTGCTTGACGACGCGCATCGATCAGGCAACTGAAATCTATTCTCAGCTGATCGAAAATTGGTGCCGGCGATCACTGTCGTGATGTCGCAGCGATAACGATGGTGCGACGGATGCGGATCATAGAAAAGATGAAATGCGTCGCGCTAATCGGGGAAAGTCGAGTTGCTAATCCGTCGCTGGGATTTTTTGACGGCAAAGTACGGGTGCGGTGAGCCTCTGAAGCGATTGGCGACCCCGGGTGGATTCGAACCACCGACCTTCAGCTTAGAAGGCTGCTGCTCTATCCGGCTGAGCTACGGGGTCGTTTTGGCGCCCGCATTCTAGGGCAATTGACTTGCTAAGGCGTGACGGCGCGCGCGCATTCCACCGTCGAATGCTGCAAGCGCGCAGCCGGAACCCCAGCGGCTGGTGGCCGCAATTTACGCCCTTCAATAGTGAAGATAATGCTTTAAAAGCAATATATTAGATGGCGGCGCTTGAATTAAATTCTCGCCTTGCTCGTACGATAAAGTAAGAACCGCCGCGAACCATCGGTTGATCCACACGCCTGCTCACGGTCGGTTTCGCCTATAATGAGGTTGTGCGTCACGACCTCGACATCTTTTGCCGCTCGGGTAAGTGTTGTCGTCAGTACACCCGCCCCGGGTAGGAGGATCATTTCCATGCGCTCGTTGTTTCGTGCCGGCTTTCTCGCCGCGCTCGTTGCCTTCGCATGTCTCCCAGCCAATGCCGCCGACAAGGCCTTCCGGCGCGACGATCTCGCCGAGGGCGCCATCAGGCTGGAAGCGCAGATCAAGCGCGATGCTGGACAGGTCGGGAAAGCCGCGGCGGCCTTGCGCAAGGACACCGAGGCCGCCTTTGGGCGCAATGATTTTCGCAACGGTCTTCAATTGCTGGGTCAACTTGTCGCCGTGGCTCCGGAGGATGGCGCCAATTGGCTCTGGCTCGCGCGCACGGTGCTACAAATTCGCGCAGCAAATGACCGCGATCGCACGCTGCTGCTCGAGCGTGCAGGCACCGCCGCCTACATCGCCTATCAGCGCGCTGAAAATTCGCGCGATGAGGCCGACGCGCTCGCGATCATCGGCCGAACCTACGCCGAGCGAAAAATATGGCGGCCAGCTCTCGACGCGCTGCGGCTTGCGCTTGAGACGCGCGAAGTCGCCGATGTACGTGCGCAATATGAGCGCCTGCGCGAGGATCACGGCTTCCGGCTATTGGACTATACGGTTGAAGCGGATTCCGCGGCGCCACGCGCGTGTTTTCAGTTTTCCGAGGATTTGCCCGGCAAGCGCACCGATTTTTCACCGTTCGTTGCGATCACCGGCATGGACAAGCCGGCGATCACGGTGGACGAGCGGCAGCTTTGCGTGGAAGGCCTCAAGCACGGCGAACGCTACAACGTGACGCTGCGCGCCGGACTGCCATCGACAGTCAAAGAGACATTGGCGAAGGCGGCGGAGTTCAACGTCTATGTCCGCGACCGCAAGCCGTTCGTGCGTTTCTCCGCCAAGGCCTACGTGCTTCCACGCACCGGTCAGCGCGGTATTCCGATCGTCAGCGTCAATACCAAGAGCGTCGCGCTCGAGATTTACCGGGTCGGCGATCGCAATCTGCTCGACACCGTGATCGATGGAAACTTCCAGCGCAACCTGCGCCCCTATGAGATCGAACGGCTGAAAGAGGAACGCGCCAGCAAGGTATGGCAGGGCGAGGTCTCAACCGAATCCCCCCTCAACGCCGACGTTGTCACCGCCGTTCCGATCGATCAGGCGGTGCCCGCGCTCGCGTCCGGCGTTTACGTGATGACCGCGGAGCCCGCAGGCAAAACCGTACGCGACTATTCCGGTATCGCAACGCAATGGTTCATCGTTTCCGATCTCGGCCTCACGGCGTTATCCGGCAACGATGGCATCCACGTTTTTGCCCACGCGCTCGGCACGGCCGAACCGCGGGGCAAGCTCGATGTCCGCTTGCTCGCGCGCAATAACGAACAGCTCGCGGTGAAGAGCACGGACAGCGCCGGACACGCACATTTCGAAGTTGGACTGACGCGCGGCGAGGGCGGACTTTCGCCGGCGCTGCTGATTGCGTCGGAGGCCAAGGGTGGCGATTACGCGTTCCTCAATCTGAAAGGTCCGGGCTTCGACCTGTCCGACCGCGGGGTCGCGGGACGAACCGTGCCGGATGGCCTCGATGCGTTCGTTTATACGGAGCGCGGCGTCTATCGATCCGGTGAGACGGTGCACATCACCGCCTTGCTTCGCGACGCGAACGGGACCGCTTCCGCGAACGCGCCGCTCACCCTCATCGTTCAGCGTTCCGACGGCATCGAGTACCGCCGCGCCGTGTTGCCCGACCAGGGCGTTGGCGGCCGCAGCTGGAGCGTGCCGATCACGGCGTCCGCTTCGACCGGCACCTGGCGCGTGCAGGCCTTTGCCGATCCGAAACGCCCGCCGATCGGGGAGGCGAGCTTTCTGGTCGAGGATTACGTTCCCGACCGGCTCGAATTCACTTTGTCGTCGTCCGCAACGGCAATCGCGCGCGGTAAGTCCGCGGAGATCGCGCTCGACGGCCGCTATCTCTACGGCGCGCCTGCTGCCAATCTCGATATCGAGGGCGATCTCGTCATCGCGCAGGCCAAGGAGCGGCCGGGATTTGCCGGCTATCGCTTCGGTCTCGCCGACGAGGAGATCACGCCCGAGCGTTTGCCGCTTGAGGACTTGCCGCAGACCGACGCAGCCGGCAAAGCGCGCATTACTGTCGGCGTCAGCAAGATTCCGGTGGCGACGCGGCCGTTGGAGGCGCGCCTGACGGTGCGGCTTGCCGAGGCGGGCGGCCGCGCGGTCGAGCGCAAGCTCACCCTGCCGGTGACTCCTGAAACCGACATGATCGGCGTCAAGCCACTGTTCTCCGGACGCTCGCTTGGCGAGAAAGACAATGCGACTTTCGATGTCGCCGTCGTCCAGCCCGACGGCAAACAAACGGCGCGGCAGGGGCTGCGCTACGAATTGCTGAAGATCGAGACGCGATATCAGTGGTACCGCAGAGAAGGGCGCTGGGACTACGAACCGATCAAGCTTACGCGGCGTGTCGCCGATGGGACGGTCGACACTGCGGCCAACGCGCCCGGCCGCATCTCGCTTCCGGTCACCTGGGGCCGTTATCGCCTCGAAGTTTCGAGCACACAGGCGGGCGGGCTTGCCACGTCGGTCGGCTTCGATGCCGGCTTTTACGCGGAGGCAAGCGCCGACACGCCCGACCTGCTCGAGATCGCCGTCGATAAATCCGAATACAAGCCGGGCGACGCCATGACCGTCGCCGTCACCGCGCGCAGCGCAGGACGCGTCACCGTCAACGTGATCGGCGACCGGCTATTGGCGACGGCGACCGTCGAGGTGAAACCGGGCGTCGCGCAGATTCCGCTGAAAGTCGGCAAAGACTGGGGCAACGGTGCCTATGTGGTGGCGACGCTGCGCCGTCCGCTCGATGCGCAAGCCCAGCGCATGCCCGGCCGCGCCATAGGTGTGCAATGGTTTTCCATCGATCGCGCGGCGCGCACGCTCGCCCTCGACATGACGCTGCCGCAGCTCGTGCGCCCGAACTCAGCGCTGAATGTGCCGGTTAAACTCACCGGGCTTGCGAATGGTGATGAGGCGCGGGTTGTCATCGCCGCAGTCGATGTCGGCATCCTCAATCTGACCAACTACAAGCCGCCGGCGCCCGACGATTTCTATTTCGGTCAGCGCCGCCTCACTGCCGAGATCCGCGACCTCTACGGCCAGTTGATTGACGGCATGCAGGGAACGCGCGGGCAGATCAAGACCGGCGGTGACGCCGGTGCCGAGATCACCGGCAGCCCGCCGACCCAGGCGCCGCTCGCGCTTTATTCCGGCATCGTCAAGGTCACAGCCGACGGCACGGCGAACGTCGCCTTCGATATCCCGGCGTTTGCCGGAACGGTTCGCGTCATGGCGGTTGCCTGGAGCAAGGACAAGCTTGGCAAGGCCGTGGGCGACGTCACCGTGCGCGATCCGGTGGTGCTGACCGCGACACTGCCGCGCTTCCTGCTCACCGGCGATCGCGGCGCCATGCATCTTGAACTCGACAATGTCGAGGGCGAGGCGGGCGAATATAAGATTGCGCTGAAGGCCGACGGTCCACTTAGCGCGGGCGAGGGGACAGGCAGCGCCATCCGTCTCGCGGCCAAGCAACGCACATCCATCACCGTGCCGCTTTCGGCATCGGCTGCGGGCGCGGCGACGGTCGGTGTCAGCGTGACCGGTCCGGGCGGATTTGCGCTCGCGCGAAGTTACCCGCTCAGCGTCAAGCCGGCGACGCAGATCTTGGCGCGGCGCACGGTGCGCACCATTGCCAAGGGTGAAAGTCTGACGCTGTCAGGAGATCTTTTCGCCGATCTTGTGCCGGGATCGGGCAGCGTTGCCATATCGGTCGGACCTTCGATCGCACTCGATGCCGCGACCTTGCTCAAAGCACTCGACCGCTATCCATTTGGCTGTGCCGAGCAAATCACGAGCCGCGCGCTGCCGCTGCTCTATGTCAACGATCTTGCGAGCGAAGCGCATCTTGCCCTCGACGTCGCCGTCGACCAGCGCATCCGTGACGCGATTGAGAGGCTGCTGGCGCGCCAGGGACCGGACGGCTCATTCGGATTGTGGTCGGTGGGCGGTGACGATGCCTGGCTCGACGCTTATGTTACGGACTTCCTGACACGGGCGCGCGAGCGCGGTTTTGCGGTACCCGATGTCGCGTTCAAGCTCGCCGTCGACAGATTGCGAAATTTCACCGGCATCGCACCCGAGCCGGCGAAAGACGGCGGCCGCGATCTCGCTTATGCGCTCTATGTGCTGGCGCGCAACGGCGCAGCACCGCTCGGCGATCTGCGCTATCTCGCCGACGCCAAACTTTCCGATCTTGCAACGCCAATTGCCAAGGCGCAGATCGCGGCGGCACTCGGCCTGCTCGGAGACCGCGCGCGTGCCGAACGCGTCTATGCGGCGGCGCTTGCCGCGATCACACCGCAGCCCGGCCTCGAATTCGGGCGCGCCGACTACGGCTCACAGCTGCGCGACGCGGCGGCGCTGGTCACGCTTGCCGCCGAAGGCAACGCGCCGCGGCCAACGATCACCGCGGCGGTGCAGCGCATCGAGGCGGCGCGCGCGATCAGCGATCAGACCTCAACCCAGGAAAATGCCTGGCTCGTGCTTGCCGCCCGCGCCATCGGCAAGGATGCCGGCATGGCCTTGAGTGTCAACGGGCAGGGCACCAAGGGCCCACTTTACCGCAATTCGCGAAACATCGAATTGCAGGTCAATCCGCTGCGGGTGACAAACGAGGGCGACGCCGAATTAAAAGCGGTCGTCACCGTTTCCGGCGCGCCGCTTACGCCGGAGCCGGCGGCGGAGAAAGGTTTCCAGATCGAGCGGCTCTATTACACGCTCGATGGCGAGCCCGCGGACGTCGCCACGGTGAAGCAGAACCAGCGCCTGGCCGTCGTGCTCAAAATCACCGAACCGGAGCCGCGTTTCGGCCGCATCATCGTTGCCGATTATCTGCCGGCCGGATTTGAGATCGACAATCCGCGTCTCGTATCCTCGGGCGAGACCGGAACGCTGGCGTGGATCGAGAGCGCGGTCACGCCGGTGCATTCGGAATTTCGCGACGATCGTTTCACCGCCGCCTTCGAGCGCGGGCCGAAGGATTCGCCGCTCTTCGCGGTGGCCTATGTGGTGCGCGCGGTCTCGCCGGGCAAGTACGTGCATCCGCAGGCATATGTGGAGGACATGTACCGGCCCGAGCGCTTCGGCCGCACGGCGACCGGCGGCATCGAGATCACGGCGGCAAAATGACCGCGGCGCGGCATCCTCTCATCGTTGCCGGCATCGCGCTCGGCGCGATGCTGCTCACGGGCACCGTGTGGATCGCCGCGCTTGGCCCGTTGCCGCGGGCGGAGGACCTTGAATTTTCGACGATCGTCGTCGATCGCGACGGGCGTCTGTTGCGGCCTTATGCGACGCGCGACGGCCGCTGGCGGCTGCCCGTGGACATGAGCGACGTCGATCCGCGCTTCGTTCGCATGCTCGTCGCCTACGAGGACAAGCGCTTCTATGCGCATGACGGCATCGATCCGCTCGCGTTTTTGCGCGCCGCCTGGCTCCTCGCAACGAACGGCCGGATCGTCTCCGGCGCCTCCACCCTCACGATGCAGGTCGCGCGCCTGATCGAACCACGTAGTGAGCGCAGCGTGCTTGTCAAACTGCGGCAGATGGTGCGTGCGGTGCAGCTCGAGCGTCATTATTCCAAGGACGAGATTCTCACGCTCTATCTCAGCCTCGCGCCCTATGGCGGCAACCTCGAAGGTATCCGCGCGGCGTCACTGTCCTATTTCGGCAAGGAGCCACGTCGTTTGACGCTGGCGCAGGCGGCCTTGCTCGTGGCGCTTCCGCAATCGCCGGAGGCGCGGCGGCCCGACCGCGCGCCCGAGGCCGCGCGTCAGGCGCGCGACCGCGTGCTCGAACGCATTGCTCATTCCGCGGTCATCCCCGGTGACGAGATTGCGCTGGCGAGAAACGAAAAAGTACCGGTGATGCGTCGCCCGATGCCGATGCTTGCGCCACATGCGGCCGATGCGGCGGTTGCGGCTGTGCCCGGGCGCAAGCTGCACCGGATGACGATCGATGCACCTTTGCAAAAAAGGCTCGAAGATCTGGCGCGTGAGCGTGCGCAAATTCTTGGCCACGATATTTCGGTCGCCATCCTGGCCGTGGAACATGCAACCGGTAATGTTCGCGCCCGTGTTGCTTCCGCCGATTATTTCGACGCGCGCCGCGCCGGCCAAATTGACATGACGGCGGCCTTGCGCTCGCCCGGCTCCGCGCTAAAGCCGTTCATCTACGGCCTCGCTTTCGAGGACGGTCTTGTGCATCCGGAAACGCTGATTGAGGATCGCCCGGTGCGGTTCGGCGCCTATGCGCCGGAGAATTTCGACCTGACTTTTCAGGGCACCGTGACGGTGCGCCATGCGCTGCAGATGTCACTCAATGTCCCCGCCGTGATGCTGCTCGATAATATCGGCCCGAGCCGTCTGCTAGGACGGCTGGCGCAAATCGGCGGTACGCTCGTATTGCCGAAAGACGAAGCGCCGGGACTTGCGATTGCGCTCGGCGGCGTCGGCGCCAAGCTTGGCGATCTGACTATGCTCTATGCCGGAATTGCGCGCGGCGGCACGGCGCTGCCGCTGACCGAACGCGCTGATGATGCGGGCACGCCGCCGCAACCGGCACGGCTATTCGATCCGGCCGCCGCATGGTACGTCGCAAACGCACTGATCGGCACGCCGCCGCCGGATAATGCCTCGTCCGGCCGCATCGCCTTTAAAACCGGAACATCCTATGGCTATCGCGATGCCTGGGCGCTCGGCTTCGATGGCAAGCGTACCATCGGTGTCTGGGCCGGCCGCCCCGACGGCGCGCCAATGCCGGGCTTGATCGGACGAACGGCCGCTGCCCCAATTCTGTTCGATGCCTTCGCGCGCATCGGGCAGTCGCCCGCACCGCTGTCGCGCGCGCCCAAAGGGGTCCTATTGGCGGTGAACACAAAACTTCCCGTGACACTCCAGCGCTATCGGCCGGGAGTGTTGGCGGGGCAAGCGTCGGGGCAACCCCCGCGCATCTTGTTTCCGCCGGACGGCGCCCGCATTGAACTCGGCTCCGCCGCTGGCCGGCGCGATCCCGTGGCATTGAAGATCGTCGGCGGCATCGCGCCATTGACCGTGCTCGCAAACGGCGTGCCAATTAAGGACGGCGATGGCCGGCGTTCGGTCCTCTTTGAGCCCGAGGGGCCGGGCTTCGTTCGATTGACCGTTACCGATGCCAACGGGGCCGCCGATAGCGTCATGATCCGCCTGCAATAGGCACTTTCGTACGCTCTCGTGACTGTGCTTTCGCGGGCGCGTGGATTTCTTTAATTATTGTCGTGGACGATTTTTGCATTCGCACAAGCATGATGGATACGGCACATACCGGTAAACCGCGGACACCCTGGCTTGGCCGGGGCCTCTCCGTCATTCTCGATTACGCCACGATCAATCATCGTCGTGCGGCGGCAATGCTCGTGCTCGTCTGTCTAATCGCCTTCCTGCCCGGATTTTTCCAGATTCCGCCCGTCGATCGCGATGAGGCGCGGTTCGCCCAAGCCACCAAGCAGATGGTGCAGCGAGGCGACTATGTGGACATCCGTTTCCAGGAGGACGTCCGTTACAAAAAGCCGGTCGGAATCTATTGGCTGCAGGCAGCGGTGGTGAAGACGGCGAATGCCGCCGGGGTGTCCGACGCCTTCACAACAATCTGGCTCTACCGCATACCATCGCTGATCGGTGCGATCGGCGCCGTGCTGCTGACTTATTGGGCCGCGCTCGCTTTCGTCTCGCGACGCGCGGCTGCACTCGCGGCGATCATGCTTGCGGTTTCTATTCTGCTCGGTGTTGAGGTGCGATTGGCCAAGACCGACGCGATGTTGCTCGCGAGCATCGTCGCCGCGATGGGCGCCATGGCGCGTATATATCTCGGCGCGGCGCGCGACGCTACAAGCCACCAGGGTTGGACGGCGCCTATGATCTTCTGGACCGCGATCGCGGCGGGCATTCTGCTTAAAGGTCCAGTGATCTTGATGGTTGTCGGGCTCACGGTTGCGGCGCTCATCATTTACGACCGCTCAATGCGTTGGATTTGGGCGCTCAAGCCGATTGCTGGTTTAGCCTGGCTGATCATCCTCGTGCTCCCGTGGTTTCTTCTGATTTTGAGCCGTTCGGGGCTCGCGTTCTTCAACCAGGCGGTGGGTCATGACATGTTCGGCAAGGTGGCCGGCGGACAGGAATCCCACGGTGCGCCCCCCGGCTATTACCTGGTCTTTTTCTTTCTCACGTTCTGGCCGGGCTCGATGTTGGCTGGCCTCGCGGCGAAACACGTCTTCACCGCGCGCAATGAAGCACCCGCGCGTTTCCTGCTGGCGTGGCTCGTTCCGGCGTGGATCGTCTTCGAGCTCGTTCCAACTAAACTGCCGCATTACGTATTGCCGCTTTATCCCGCCATCGCCATCCTGATCGCGGGATGCTTGAACTTCAACCGGCTATCGCAGGCACGCTGGCTAGTGCGCGGTACGCTGTGGTGGTTCCTCGTTCCGGCGATCATCGGCCTTGCCGCTATTGCCGGCCTGATCGCCATTTCGGGCGATCTCGGCCTCTACGCTTGGCCGTTCGCTGCGGCGGCGGTGATATTCGGATATCGCGCCTGGTGGCTCTATGAAGCGGATGGTGCCGAACGCGCGCTGCTACGGGCGGCGATGTCGTCCATCTTCGTCGCGTACGCGATCTATGGGGTTGTTCTGCCATATGCTTCACCACTGTGGTCAAGCATGCAGCTGTCGCAGACGCTGCGCGAAGCAAATTGTTCCGATCCAGTAGCCGCGGCAGCCGGTTATCATGAGCCAAGCCTCGTTTTTCTCGCGGGTACGCGGACGGTTTTGACCGATGCTTCAGGCGCAGCGGATTTTCTTCGCCGGGGCGGGTGCCGTTTCGCATTTATTGATATGCGGCTGGAACGCGCTTTCGCGCAGCGCGCCGAAGCGATCGGCTTGCACTATCAGCGCGGGACGCGCATTGATGGATTCAATATGAGCACCGGCCGCAAATTATCGATCGCCGTGTTCCAGACGAGCGAGCAACCGTGAGCATGACCGGAGATACCGGAACCGACGCCGGCCACGCTATTGTCGCGCGGCTGCGCGGGACGTTCGAGAACATCATCGCGGGCCTCGCATTACTGCGACGTACGCCACGCGCCGCCTTCGCGCTGCGCGGCGGAATGTTTACGCTCAGCGTGCTTACTGCCGGCGCCGTGATCGTACTTGCGGCGGCGATCTGGCAGATGTTTCTGTTCGATGCGGCGATGGCGGCTGGCGCCCGGCTGGTTCCGCGGTGGATCGGTTTCCTCTTTCACACAATTACGGATTTCGGCAAGTCTGGATGGTTCCTGTGGCCGATCGGGATCGTTTTGATTGCGATGGCGGTGATTGGAGCGCTTGCGCTCACGCGCGTTAACCGACTTGTACTTGCGGCGCTTGCGGCGAGGCTGATGTTTATTTTTCTTGCGATCGGAATTCCCGGCCTCTTCGTCACCATCGTCAAACGGTTGATTGGACGGGCGCGGCCCTCGCTGACCGGTCCACCGTTCGATCCGTTTTCCTATTCGCCGTTTTCATGGAATCCTGCTTTCGCCAGCATCCCATCGGGGCATGCCACGACGGCCTTTGCTGCGGCGATCGCGATCGGTGCGCTGTGGCCGAAAACGCGATGGATTATGTGGAGTTATGCGATCGTCATTGCGGTCAGCCGCGTGATTGTCTCCGCGCATTATCCGAGCGATGTGCTCGTCGGGGCGGCGGTTGGAATGCTCGGGGCGCTTCTCGTGCGTAATTATTTCGCGGCGCGCGGGCTTGCCTTCGCGGTGGCATCGGGAGGTGAAATTCACGCCATGCCCGGGCCTTCATTCGCGCGCGTCAAAAGAGTTGTGCGCGCCGCCGCCGGCAAATAAAGAAGGCACGCAACCGAGGCTTCCGGCGTCTCGGACTGGCACGAATTCGCAAATACTGGAGGTAATCCGAATGCTCGGTGATCTTGCGCGACTTGTCGGCACTTATCTCCAGGAAGTCTTCGTTTTCCAACTCGACTGGTGGGTGGCGCTCGGCTTCGTCGCCCAGTTGATGTTTATGGGACGTTTCGTCGTGCAATGGATCGCCTCGGAGCGGGTCGGCAGGAGCGTGATTCCAATCACGTTCTGGTTCTTTTCCGTCGCCGGCGGGGTCATGCTGCTGATTTACGCAATATATCGCCGTGACCCTGTGTTCATTCTTGGACAAGGGGGCGGCCTTCTGATCTATGTACGAAACCTCTATTTCATTTACCGCGAACGCCATCAGGCGGTGGCTACCGGTTGATGATTTATCGTGCGCGTGCGAATGCGGCAAATCCCGCCTCTAGGTCGGCAATCAGATCGTTGACATCTTCCAGCCCGATATGCAGACGCAACGCGGGTCCGCCGGGCGCCCATTTCGTTGCTGTGCGATAGCTTGAGCAATCGAACAGGATAGCAAGGCTCTCGTAGCCACCCCACGAATACCCGAGCCCGAATAGTTTGAGCGAATTGAGCAGTGCGTGCACGGCGGCCTCGGGCGCGGGTTTCAGGATAACGCTGAACAATCCGGAGCAGCCAGAGAAGTCGCGTTTCCACAGCGCGTGGCCGGGATCGGTTTCAAGCGCGGGATGTAGCACACGCGCCACTTCCGGGCGCCCAGCGAGCCAACGCGCGACGGCGAGCCCCGATAGCTGATGGCGCTCAAGCCGGATTCCCATGGTGCGCAAGCCGCGCAAGGCAAGGTAGATGTCGTCAGGCCCGGCGCATAGGCCGAGCGTCGTGACCGTCTCCTTGAGCCTCAGCGCCCATGCCGCATTCGCTGACACGGTGCCGATCATCAGATCGGAATGCCCGCCGATATATTTCGTGCCGGCCTGGATCGAAAGATCGACGCCTTTCTCAAACGCGCGAAAATAGAGCGGCGTTGCCCAGGTGTTATCCATCAGCACGGTCACATCCTTGGCCCGCGCCGCGGCGGCGCTGGCGGGTACGTCCTGCATCTCGAAGCTTTGCGAACCCGGCACCTCGACGAAGACAGCCCTGGTGTTCGGTTTGAGCAATGCTGCGATCCCGGCGCCGATCAAGGGATCGTAATAGGTCGTCTCGACGCCGAGCCGCGTAAGCATGGTGTCGCAAAACAGCCGCGTCGGCCGGTAC
>JACQTM010000014.1 GCA_016210825.1 Hyphomicrobiales bacterium | reverse complement strand
TCCCCCTTGTGGGGAGGGTGGACGCGAGCCAACGGGTACGGCCGAAGGCCGGCCCGATGATAAACTCCGCGAGCGGCCGGGTGGGGTCGTTGTTATTGCGAAGAAGCCACCCCACCCCGGCTCGTATCGCGCTTCGCGCGATAATCGCCGACCCTCCCCAGCGAGGGGAGGGAAAGAAATTTGGTCGAGCCGGCAGTCATGAGGAGCCTGACATGGCGGCGATGCGCACAGGAATTGTCTGGCTAGTCTTGCTCGGCGCGTTGCTGATTGGCGGCGCGGCGGGCGCCTATTACGGCGCGGGCAAGGTCGGCTCGCATGTGCAAATCGAGATGAGCTGCAAGGTGCTGGCGGCGGCGCAGCGTGAGGGAATGCTCGATGCGCGCAAGCGCCGCACCGTGACGGACGCGGCGGCCCGCTCCGCCGCGCTTTCGGCCAACGGGCGCGAGGCGCTCAAGCGCGTGCAGGCAGGATGTCGCGGCGTGCGGACGTAAGAAGAGAGGAAAGTCGCAATGCCATTATGGGTCCTCGTCATTGTAGCGCTGGTGGTGCTGGCGGTCAGCGGTGGTATCGGCTTCGTGGCCGGCTTTTTCACGACTGTGTTCAGCCGCATCGGGGTCGATACGGAAGTCGCATGCATTCTCCTGCAGAAGGCTGAGACCACACGCTTCATCACCAAGGACCAGCGTTCGCGGCTCGTCGATATCGTGCTGCCGGAACGCAAGCCGACCGAACAGGAACGCGAGCGCGAGAAAAAACGTCCGGCCGGCTCCGCTTCGCGGGAGCCGGAATGGTATGACGTCGGCGTAACCTGGCGCGACCGCATGAAATCCGGGTGCCCGGATGCTTGAGTGTTATCCGCGCTTGTCGTCGAGCAGATCGGCTAACCGTGCGCCGAGCGCATGCGACACGCGTTGCAAGGTATCAAGCCGTACGTCGATCTTGCTCGATTCGAGTTCGCTGATGAGCGCTTGACGCACGTCGGCGGCATCGGCGAGCGCTTCCTGCGTGATGCCTTTTGCCAGCCGGAGCCGGCGCAAATTTCTCGCCAAGATATGGCGTCCCGCGTGAGCATCCCGCCGTGCCATCCAGCAGGGTGGACCATCGATTCTTGAAATCTACTATACGCTATAACGTATAATTATGATACGCTAACGCGGTCTTGAACGGCCTTAGCCGGCGACGCCTTGGCGTCGATATACGGAATAACGTATGTCAATCGCCCATGGACGATCGCGAAATCATCACCCGCCTGCGCACCGGCTGGCGCCCGTCCGGGCGCGATCTCGCCGACGCGGCGCTGATCGAGCGATGGAGCGTGGATGTTATCGCGCGCGGCCCCTATGTCCTGCATGGGCGCATCGCCGGGCGCATGACTCTGGCTGTGCTGATCGCAATCGATGCCGACGTTGGATGGGCGCGTGCGTGCCGGCGGTGGCTTGTCCTCGGGGAGCCGGGTTCAGTCGCTCGCCGCTTCCTCAATCCCGACGAGGTCATGCGCCGGGCGGCCGGTTGGATGCTGCTGCGGGGCCCGGAGGGCAACTGTTGAAAATGATGGAGTTCAGCGCAGCGCGCCAACAACTAAATTACCTCTCCCCTCGTGGGAGAGAGCCTGCTCTCGGGCATCGACCCGAGGGTCGTCCGCCGACCTGCCTTCGCCGAAGCGAAGCCGCTTCGGCTTCGCGCAGGCAGGAGCTCGCAAAGCGAGCGAAGGCGGAGGGGGTGGGGTGACAGGCTCACGAACAACCCTCACCCGGCCGCTCGCAACGGCTCACGTCCACCCTCCCCACAAGAGCCTGCGCCCGGGCGCGCGCAAGCGCGGCCCGGGTGGGGAGGGAAAGAAAAAAGAGCGCCGCAAAGAATACGGGCGATGGCGCCTGCGTACCGCATGAGCGTCCGTCGGGCCGGAACTTAAATCCCTCGCACGGTGTATACTTAAGCTGCATGCCGGTTTCATCCGGCATGGGAGGAATCAAAAGGGGGTTGTCATGGCATCAAGATCGTCGCACCCGGCGCTGTCGCACGCGGACGGCGTCGCGAACAGTTGGGCGGATTTCCTGCAGCTGGTGGGCCGTGTTCTGATCGCGATCCTGTTTCTCACGGCCGGCTGGGGCAAGTTCGGAAATCCAGCCGGCACGCTCGCTTATTTCACCAACCTGAAAATACCAAGCCCGCAAATCTGGGTTTCGGTTATTCCGGCGGTCGAGATCGTCATTGGGATCGCGCTCGTTCTTGGACTAGCGACCCGCTACGCGGCGGCGATCTGTTTCCTGTTCGTCCTCGTGGCCACCGCGATCGCGCACCGCTACTGGGAATATCCGGCGGCGCAGCAGACCGCGCAATATGTGAACTTCACCAAGAACCTCGCCATCATGGGCGGCGTGCTCTACGTGTTCGTCTTCGGTGCCGGCGCCTTCTCGCTCGACGCGAAGCTTGCGAAAAAACGGCGCTAGGGCGCGCCGCGGCGGCAATCCGGTGACGACGCAAAGCGAGTGGCGCGTGCGGCGCGCTACTCGCCCTTGTCCTCGCTCTTGTCGCTGCCGATCTGCTTGAGCTTGGCGAACACGGCGCTCACATCCATGTCTTCCTTCGCCTTCGCCTCGGCGGGCGTCGGCTCCTCGGCGGGCGCGGCCGGTGCGGTGGTGACGGATGCCGGGAGCAGCGTGATCTGGCCGGCTTCGGACGGTGCCGGCTTCTCCTTCGCGGCCTTCGATACTTCGAGGTCGAGATCGATCTGCGAGCAAAGCCCGAGCGTGACGGGATCGAGCGGCTGCAGGCTCGCGGCGTTCCAGTGGGTGCGCTCGCGGATGCCGGTGATCGTCGACTTCGTCGTGCCGACGAGGCGCATGATCTGGCTGTCCTTGAGCTCCGGGTGATTGCGCACAAGCCAAAGGATCGCGTTCGGCCGATCCTGGCGGCGCGACACCGGCGTGTAGCGCGGTCCGCGCTTGGTCTTCTGCTCCGGCACGCGCACCTTGCGCTCGGCGAGTTTGAGCTTGTGGGCCGGATCGGCTTCGGCGATCGCGATCTCCTCGCGGGTGAGCTGACCGGTCTGGACGGGATCGAGGCCCTTAATTCCCTGGGCGGCATCGCCATCGGCGATCGCCTTGACCTCGAGCGGATGCAGTTTGCAGAATTCCGCCACCTGGTCGAACGCCAGGGCGGTGTTCTCGACGAGCCAAACGGCGGTGGCCTTCGGCATCAATGGGGCATCGGTCATGGCAATCCTCCGGCAAAATCCGCTTAAGCTTCGCCCGCCCTTTTCGGGCGAAGTTTTCGTCATCAGGGATGACAAGAAAGTGCCGGGAATATAGGCAGATTGCGCGGTTCTCGCAACCCAATGGGCTTGCGCTTGACAGGGCGGGGCGGTCGCCCCCAAGTCTTCGAGGATCGAAGTCTTCGAGGATCGAAGTCCTTGTGCGATCACGTTGCAACGAATTGCGCTTAGTATCCGAGCGTTACCCATGCCCGACGACGCAGCAAAAACCGAAGGCTCCGGCGGCAAGCGGCCGTTGAAGGTGGTCTTGTGCTCGCCGCGCGGCTTCTGCGCCGGCGTCGTGCGCGCCATCGATTCGGTCGAGCGCGCGCTTAGCCTTTATGGCCCGCCGGTCTATGTGCGCCACGAGATCGTGCATAATCGCTACGTAGTCGACGGTCTGAAAGCCAAGGGCGCGGTCTTCGTCGAGGAATTGGACGAAATTCCCGACACCGACGCGCCTGTGATCTTTTCCGCGCATGGCGTTCCGCGTTCCGTGCCGGAGCAGGCCGAACGGCGTAATTTTTTCGCCATCGACGCCACCTGTCCACTGGTGACGAAAGTGCATCGTGAGGCAGAGATCCATTTCCGGCGCGGCCGCGAGATCGTGCTGATCGGGCATGCGGGCCATCCGGAAGTCGCCGGCACGATGGGGCAGTTGCCCGAGGGCGCCGTCGCGCTGGTTGAGACGCTGGCGCAGGCGCGCGCCTTCGTGCCGAAGGACGAGGGCAAGCTCGCGTACCTGACGCAGACGACGCTGTCGCTCGACGATACCGCGGAAATCGTCGAGGACTTGAAGCGGCGATTTCCCGCGATCGTCGGCCCGCACAAGGAAGACATTTGTTATGCCACGACCAACCGGCAGGAGGCGGTCAAACGCGTCGCCCCGGTGGTCGAGGCGATGATCGTGGTTGGCGCGCCGAATTCGTCGAATTCGCAGCGCCTGAAGGAAGTCGCCGAGCGTGCCGGCTGCGCGCATGCGGCGCTGGTGCAGCGCGCCGCCGACATTGATTGGGGAAAATTCGGCGCGATTTCCTCGCTCGGCATCACGGCCGGCGCGTCAGCGCCGGAAATTCTGGTCGAGGAGATCATCGACGCTTTCGCCGAACGCTATACTGTGAAGGTCGAGACCATGTCGGCGGCCGAGGAGGGCGTGTTTTTCCCGCTCCCGCGTCCGTTGCGGCAGAACGAGGCGGCGGAGTGAGGTAATGGCCGTCTATACCGACGTTTCCGCGGAACAGCTCGGCGCTTTCATCGCCGGCTACGACCTCGGCGAATTGCTCTCGTACAAAGGCATCGCCGAAGGCGTGGAGAATTCGAACTTTCTCGTCCACACGGCGCGCGGCCATTTCATCCTCACGCTCTACGAGAAGCGCGTGGCTGCGGGCGACGTGCCGTTTTTTCTCGCGCTGATGGAGCATCTTGCCTCGCGCGGCATCACCTGCCCGCAGCCGGTGCATAACCGCGACGGTAAGACACTCGGGAAACTGGCCGGCCGGCCGGCGGCGCTCGTCACCTTTCTTGAGGGCATGTGGATGCGCCGGCCCGACGCCAAGCATTGCATCGCGCTCGGCGCGGCGCTCGCGGAGCTGCATCTCGCCGGCGCGGATTTCACCAAAAAACGCACGAACGCCCTGTCGGTGTCCGGCTGGCGGCCGCTCTATGAAGCCTGTTGCGAGCGCGCCGACGGGGTGCAGCCGGGGATGAAAACGGCGATTGAGAAGGAGCTTAGCTTTTTGGAAACATCCTGGCCGCGCGATCTGCCGCAGGGCGTGATTCATGCGGATCTCTTTCCCGACAATGTTTTTTTTCTCGGCGATCAACTCTCCGGTCTGATCGATTTCTATTTCGCCTGCATCGATACGCTCGCCTACGATGTCGCCATCTGCCTCAACGCCTGGTGCTTCGAGCCGGATCATTCCTATAACGTCACCAAGGGGCGGGGCTTGCTGCAGGCCTATATGAAGGTGCGCGCGCTCTCGGATGCGGAGCTCGAGGCGCTGCCGGTGTTGTGCCGGGGCGCGGCGTTGCGTTTCCTGCTTACGCGCCTCGTCGATTGGCTCGACGTGCCGCCGGGCGCACTGGTCAAGCCGAAGAGTCCGCAGGAATATTTCCGCAAGCTCCGATTCCATCAAGCCGCGATCAGCGTGCGCGATTACGGCGTTGAAGCCGGGAAGGCGTTTGCGTGAGCCAGCCGCGCGTGACGATTTTCACCGACGGCGCCTGTTCGGGAAATCCGGGTCCCGGCGGCTGGGGCGCGATCCTATCTTTCGGCGATCATGAGAAGGTATTGAAGGGCGGTGAAGCGCACACCACCAACAACCGAATGGAGTTGACGGCCGCGATCGCCGCGCTCGAGGCGCTCGCACGCCCATGCGAAGTCGATCTACACACCGACAGCCAATATTTGCGCGACGGCATTTCCGCCTGGATCAAGAAATGGAAGACGAATGGCTGGCGCACTGCCGACAAGAAGCCGGTCAAGAACGTAGACCTATGGCAGCGGCTCGACGCTGCGCTGTCCCGCCACCACGTGCGCTGGCATTGGGTCAAAAGCCATGCCGGCCACGACATGAATGAACGCGCCGATGAGCTTGCGCGCGCGGCAATCGTCGCCGTGCGCGCGGGTGCGCGTGGCGCGCTTGATCGGTAGTCTTGCCTAGAGCTGTTTGAGCAGGCTGTCGGCGCCGGAAATATCGGCCTTGCCGGGCGCATCCTCGATGTTGAGCGATTTGACGACGCCGTCAACGACAACCATGCTGTAGCGCTGGGAGCGGACGCCGAGACCGCGTTCCGTAAGATCCACGGTCAGGCCGAGCGACTTAGCGAAATTGGCGCTGCCATCGGCCAGGAAATAATCGATCTTGCCGTCGGCGCTCGAGTCCTTCTTCCAGGCATCCATGACGAAGACATCGTTGACGCCGGTTACGGCGATTGTGTTGACGCCCTTGGCCTTGATCGCGGCGGCATTCTTCGCGAAGCCGGGCAAATGATTTTTATGGCATGTCGGCGTGAAGGCGCCCGGAACGGCGAACAAGACGACTTTCTTGCCCTTGAACACATCGTCCGTGGTCATGGGCTTCGGCCCGTCGGCCGTCATAACAATGAATGTCGCATTCGGCAATCGGTCGCCGACCTTGATGGGCATGGCTGCAATCCTCGCATTTGAAATAAGGGGTGGCAGGTGGCCGCACAAAATAGCGTGGCCGGCGAATTAGTCGAGATGGAAAGGAACTTCGATCGCTTTATCGCCCGCGACCACCGTGAGCTTGAGCACAGCGTCCTTGGCGTTTGCGCCGGCGGGCTTGCCGTCAAGCGTGAAGGAAAAACGTTGCAGACCGGCCGGTGCCCCGGCCACCGGTTTGGGGATAGGCAGGGCCCATTCGGAGGTTGGGCCCTCGGCGAAAAGATCGATTTTTGTCTGTGCTGGAGCGGCGATATCGACGAGCAGGCGAGGAGGGGCCGCGGCTTCCTGTTTGATGCCGCGAACTGAAAGCACGCCGCTCTCGCCGAGCTTGGCAGGCTTCGGCACGCGAGCCTCCGCTTCCGTCAACTGCTTGTCCGCGGAGCCAGGCGCTTTCGCTAACGTCAACTCGGCGCTCGCTTGCGCCGGCACGCAAAGCTTTTCACAGACGGCATAGTCGAACCGCACCCGCAGCGTCACCGGCTTCGCTGGATCGCGTGGCGCGATACGCAGCGGCAGGATCACGTTGTCCTTATAGCCAATCGTGTCACCTTCAACGTCGGAAAAAAGCCGCGGCGCTGGCCACAATACAGTCGCCGATTTCACATTGTCGGAATGCGCAAAATCGAAACGGGGCGGCACGCCGGAATCACCAGGGTAGCGCCAGTAGGTCTTCCATCCCGATCCCAGACGAATTTCGAGACCGGCGCGATAGAGGCCAGAATCGCGCTCGTAACTTGCCGCGATCAGCCGCACCGCGCCGCGTTCGTCGCCATCCCAGGATGACGATTCGGCGGCGCGCGCATCAACCGTTCCGGGAAAAAGCAGCGCTATGCCAATTGTGGCAGCGATAATGTTGAACATCGGTCTTAATGCTGCGGACATAATGTCGATTTAGTGGTTTACGGCATCAAACACCACTGAAATGATCGTGAACAGGGCGCGAAGTTTTATTTCCAATGCGCAAGGGATGAGAGTAACCTTTAACCATGCGCATTACGCGAAAAAATTTGGAAAAGAAGGCAGGCCGCGGCTATCTCGACGGTCAGATGTTAATTGCCACGCCGGCAATGAGCGACGAACGTTTTGCCCGCACCGTGATCTATGTTTGCGCGCATTCGTCCGAAGGCGCGATGGGCATCATCGTTAATCAGCCGGCGGCCAACATTAACTTTCCCGAATTGCTCGTCCAGCTCGACGTGATCCCCGAATCGGATATCAGCCAAGCGGCCGCGCGCCCGGGTCACGTGCAGGTGCTTAAAGGCGGCCCGGTCGAAACCGGGCGCGGCTTCGTGCTGCACACGGCCGATTTCTTTATCGAGAATTCGACACTGCCGATCGACGAAGGCATCTGCCTCACCGCGACGCTCGATATCCTCAAAGCGATCGCCCGCGGGTCGGGTCCGACAAGTGCGATCCTTGCGCTCGGCTATGCCGGCTGGGCGCCCGGACAGCTCGAGAACGAAATTCAAGGTAATGGCTGGCTGCATTGCCCGGCCGACGCCGAATTGATCTTCGGCGACGATATCGAGCAGAAATACACCAAGGCGCTGAGCAAGATCGGGATCGATCTCGGCAAGCTTTCGAGCGACGTCGGCCACGCCTGAACGCCGCACTATTCAATTATCACTATTTAGACACTAACGCGCGATTGCCAGTACGTCGCCCATCAGCAGATCGCCCGCCTCTTCCGCCGACATTGGCTCGCCAAAGGCGAAGCCTTGCGCGTATTCGCAACCAAGCTGGTAGAGCTCGACGGCGTCGGAATCCGTCTCCGCGCCTTCCGCCACCACTTCCATGCCGAGGTCGTGCGCCATGGCGATGATCGAGCGCAGAATGACTGGCCGCGTGCCGCGCGCGGTTGTACGCACGAAGGACTGGTCGATCTTGATGGTGTCGAAGGGAAAGCGCTGCAGATAGGCAAGCGAGGAGTGGCCGGTGCCGAAATCGTCGAGCGATAGTCCGGCGCCGAGTTCACGGATGCGCGCGAGCAGCTGGGCGGCATGTTCCGGGTTTTCCATCACCAGCGATTCAGTGAGTTCGAGCTTGAGCGTGCCGCGCGCGAGGCGCGAACGGTCGAGTACCGTGCGCAGGTCATGAATAAGATCCTGGCGCAGCAATTGCCGCGAGGAGACGTTGACGCTGGCGAAGACCGGATCGCGCACCCGGCCATCGTGCTGCCAAATGCTCAATTGTCGCGCGGTCTGCTCGAGGACGAATAGACCTAGATCGACGATCAGCCCGATCTCCTCGGCGAGCGCAATGAATTCGGTTGGCAGCATTCGTCCCATGCGCGGATGATCCCAGCGCGCGAGCGCCTCGAAGCCCGCGACCACGCGGTCCTCAAGACGAACGATCGGCTGGTAGAGGATCGTGATCTCCTGGCGCTCGAGCGCGCGGCGCAGATCCGCCTCGAGCGTCAAACGGTCGGTCTTGCGCGCGCGCATCGCCGGCTTGAATACCTCGATGCGGTCGCCGCCAACGCGCTTGGCGTGGTACATGGCAAGTTCGCCGTCCTTTAGAAATTCCTCAGTGCGGATCATCTGATCGCTCGCGAGCGCTAATCCGATCGAAGCAGTGACAAAAATCTCCCGGTCGTTGAAGGCGATCGGTGCGCGCAACGCCCGCCGGATCGTCTCGGCGAATGCGACGATGCGGTTGGTGTCACGCTCGGAAAGCAACAGCAGGCCGAACTGATCGCCGGCCAGCCGTGCCAGCGTATCTTGCGGCTTGAGCAGCCGCCCGAGGCGGCGCGCGAGGGTGAGGAGGATTGAATCGCCGACCGCGATGCCAACCGAATCGTTGACCTGCTTGAAGCGGTCGAGATCGATCATCATCAC
>JACQTM010000077.1 GCA_016210825.1 Hyphomicrobiales bacterium | reverse complement strand
CTCATCCTCAAGGGCATTCTTGATGTCGAGGATGCCAAGACCGCGGCGAAGACCGGCGCGTCAGCGATCATTGTCTCCAATCACGGCGGCCGTCAGCTTGACGGCGCGCCGTCGTCGATCTCCATGCTGCCGCGCATTGCCGACGCCGTCGGCTCTCAGGTCGAGGTCATGTTCGATGGCGGCGTGCGTTCGGGTCAGGACGTGCTGCGCGCGCTCGCGCTCGGCGCGAAGAATTGCATGATCGGCCGCGCCTATATCTACGGACTTGGCGCCGGCGGACAGGCGGGCGTCGCCAAGGCCATCGACATCATCAAGAAGGAACTCGATGTCAGCATGGCGCTCACCGGCACGAA
The DNA here is from genome assembly GCA_016210825.1 of Hyphomicrobiales bacterium. Lineage (GTDB taxonomy): Bacteria > Pseudomonadota > Alphaproteobacteria > Rhizobiales > Xanthobacteraceae > JACQTM01. Next base: position 3,725 of record JACQTM010000077.1, on the reverse strand, counting down.
GAACGTAAAAGACATCGACCGGCGCGTGCTCGCCGATTGGCAGCGCAACGCGCCGGCATGAATGAGTTTATGCCGCGAACTTGCTGCTGCGACCGGGCGATTGGCGGCAAACGCTTGCCAAGTTCGCGCCGCCATGCCAACTCGGCGCCATGAGTTCGGAAGTAATCATCGGTAACGGCGGCGGCGCCCGCCTTGTCCCGCATCCCTTGCGCGCGGCGATCCTCGGCGAGGTCCACGCTCGCCCCTTCACGGCGATTGAGACCCCGCGCCGTATCTTGCATTTCGCCTTCGACACGGACCCCGCGCGTCGCGATGCCGATCGCAAGGCGCTCGCCGATTTCTGCACCCGCCGCGGCCTCGCGCCGCCCAAGATCGCGGACAAGCACCAGCGTGTCACTTTCAGCGGCACGGCGTTGCGCTGGGAGCAGCATTCCGAGTTCACCACTTATACCTGGGAGCTGCCGGCGGACGCGAATGCGGGCGGCACGCCGTTCCACCCGCCGTCCGGCGCCATCGCCGGACCGATGGGACTGTTGCCTCAGCCGGGGCCGCTCCTCGTTGCCGTCGATCTACATCTCGTCGCGCAATCTTCCGCCCCCGCCGCGCCAGAAAAGCAATTCGATCGTGCAAGCCTCGCCATCGCAGAGAATTCCGATGGCCAGGCGGTGTTCGCCACCGACTTCCAGGCCGACCCGTCGGGCTTCGTACGCATTCTTGTCGTCGACCGCGGGCTTGGCGCGGAACGGGCGGGTGCTTTGGTCCAGCGCGTGCTCGAACTCGAGACCTATCGTACGCTGGCTTTGCTCGGCTTGCCGGAGGCGCAACGACTCGCGCCCGCCATCGGCCGCATCGAGAGGCGGCTCGCCGAAGTCACCGAGGAGATGCGGACTACCTCGGGCCTTGCGGATAATCACCGGCTCCTCGATGAACTGACCGCGCTCGCCGCCGAGCTCGAAGCCGATGCCGCGGCAAGCCTGTTCCGTTTCGGGGCGAGCCGCGCCTATAACGAGATCGTGCAAATGCGCCTGCAAACTATCGGCGAGCGTAAGGTCGGCGGATTTCCAACCTGGTCGTCGTTCCTGGCGCGGCGCATGGCACCGGCGATGCGAACTTGCGTCACCACCGAGGAGCGCCAGGCCAATCTGTCACGCAAGCTTGCGCGCGCAGCCAATCTCCTGCGCACCCGTGTCGATGTCGAACTCGAACAACAAAACCAGGATCTCTTGAAGTCGATGAACGCGCGCACCCGCCTGCAATTACGCTTGCAGGCGACAGTCGAGGGGCTCTCGGTCGCGGCGATCAGCTATTACGTCGTCGGCCTATTTGGTTATCTGGTGAAGGCGGTGCACGACGCGCACTTGCTGACGATCGATCCAGCCTATGTGACGGCCGCCTTCGTACCCTTCGCCGTACTTACGATCTGGTGGATTTTACGGCGCATCCGCAAGCGCCACATCGCCGGGTCGGACAAAGCCTAGAGTTCGATCCAGTTTCGTCGAACCAGGATGCCGTCATTGCCGGGCCCGACCCGGCAATCCATCTTTCAAAAAGGATGGATGCGCGGGTCAAGTTTACACCCGGGCTGGCCCCGTTGGGCCGGACCCGGTTGCCCGCGCATGACGATTCCATTGAACTGGATCAACTTCCAATTGCCGTTCAGGATTTTCTAACAAGATCCGCTTCCACCAGCTTGCGCAATTCGGCGGTAACCTCGGGCGTCTTGCCGAACCAAAGCGAGAACCCGCGCACCGCCTGATGCAGCAGCATGCCGAGCCCATCGGCGGTGCGCAGCCCGCGCTCTTTTGCCTCGGCGAGCAGCGGCGTCGTAAGCGGCACATAGACGATATCGGCGACAACCGCGCTCGGCGGCAAATCCTCCATGCGGATGTCGAGCGGCGGATGACCAGCCATGCCGAGCGACGTTGCATTGACGAATAAATCCGTTCCCGCGAGCAAGCCTGCTATCTCGTCCCAATGCGCAGATTTGACCGGCGCGCCGAACATTTTTCGTAATTCCTCCGCGCGCTCGAAGGTGCGGTTGGCGACGCGAATCGTCCCAATCCCGCGATCGATCAAGCCGTACACAATGGCGCGCGCGGCGCCGCCGGCGCCGAGCACCACTGCATTGGAAAGGCCACGATCCCATCCGGGGACCGAGACGTCGAGATTGGCGAGGAAGCCTTCGACGTCGGTGTTTGTCGAGCGAAGCGTTTCGCCGTCGAGCCATAGCGTGTTGGCCGCGCCGACTGCCTGCGCCCGCGCATCCGGTTTCGATAGCGCGAGCGCGGCCTCCTTGTGGGGAATGGTGACGTTCGCGCCGACATAGCCCCGTTCGGCGAGCCGCGCGACGAACGCGGCAAAATCCTCAGGTCTGACCGCCTCACGCCGGTATTCGGCATTCAGGCCGAGCTGCTTGATCCAGTAATTGTGGATCAATGGGGATCGGGAATGCTCCACCGGCCAGCCGATGACGCAGGCGGCACGGACAATTTTCGGCATAAGTGATACTCGGTTCAGGCCGTTCGATTTGGCGATCAATCGCACTCAGGCAATAATACCGCGCATGAAGGCCATATTCCTCGACTGCAATCAACAACTCGAACCGGTCTGGACGCGGGTGCTTCGGCCCGATGATCCGGCTATTTCGCTCAACCTCAAGCCGTTCACGCGGGAGGACCTGCCCAGGCTGCTCGCCGGCTACGACATCTGCCTCGACGATCATTCCTACATGCCGACCGAGTTCGTGTCGAAGTGCAACGGTTTACGACATATCGTTTTCCTCGGAACCGGTGCCGCGAGCTACATGAATATCGCCGAGCTGAAGGCGCTCGGCATCACCGTACACACCATCAAGGGCTACGGCGACACGGCGGTTGCCGAACATTCGATAGCGCTGATGATGGCGTGCGCGCGCGATGTCGCGCGTATGGATCGCGAGGTCCGTTCCTGCACCTGGGAGCCCGCGGAGGGCGTGCAGCTTCTCGGAAAAACTCTGGGCCTGATCGGGCTCGGCGGTATCGGTGCCGAGGTGGCACGCATCGCCAAGGGCATGGGCATGAACGTCATCGCCTACAACCGCACGAAGCGCGCCGATGCACCCGTGCCGCTCGTGGATATCGACACGCTGCTGGCAAAATCCGACGTGGTATCGCTGCACCTCACGCTTGGCGACGAGACGCGCAATTTTCTCAATGCCGCGCGGATCGCCAAGCTCAAGCCCGGCGTCATTCTGATCAATACCGCGCGTGGCGCACTGGTCGACGAGGCGGCACTGATTGCCGCACTCACGCGCGGGCACATCCGCCATGCCGGGCTCGACGTTTTTCATGCCGAGCCGCTCAAACCCGACCACCCATTGGCACGAATGGATAATGTGACACTCACCGCGCACGCCGCCTTCCGCACGCTGGAAGCATCGGAGACGCTGCTGCGCCGCGCGATCGATATTGTGAAAAAGATTGTTGCAGCTTAGCCGCGAATCTTTTTTCCCTCCCCCCTTGTGGGAGAGGGCGCCAGAGCGGACTTAGCCGCGAGGGCGGGTGAGGGGGTATCTTCGCGAAAATAATTATTGCGAAGCGACCCCCTCACCCGGCGCGGACCTCGCTTCGCTCGTCCTCGCCACCCTCTCCCACGAGGGGAGAGGGTTATCTGAACGCGCCGCATTGCCCACCTGCGCTTTCCCGGACAGAATAAGAAAAAAGAAAATCGCTCGGGGGGAGGTTCTG
>JACQTM010000032.1 GCA_016210825.1 Hyphomicrobiales bacterium | reverse complement strand
GGTAATGCCCGCCGTCCACACCGGATTGTAGAGCGCGGCGAGCAGGAGCCCCACGACGGCGGCGTTGACGCCGCGCAGGATCGATTGCGCGGCGGGTCTTCGGCGCAGATCATCCCAGAACGGCAGCGCACCGGCGACAAGCAGGAATGACGGCAGGAATATAGCGACAAGACAGAGCATCGCGCCGGCCCAGCCATTGGGTTGCGGCCCCATCACCGCGCCGAGATAAGCCGCGAATGTGAACAGCGGTCCGGGCACCGCCTGCGCCGCGCCATAGCCGGCGAGGAATGCGTCGTTCGACACCCACCCAGGCGGCACGACGGAGGCTTGAAGCAGCGGCAGTACCACATGGCCACCTCCGAAGACCAGCGAGCCTGCGCGGTAGAAAGCCTCGAACAACGTGAGGCTTTGGCTCGGGATGGCGATGGCCAATAACGGCAGCCCGATCAGGAGTACAAGGAACAAAGCCAACAGCATCGCGCCGGCGGTCCGGCTCACTGTAAGCGGCAACGAAACGTGATCAGTCGGGGTGTTGTTGCGAAAGAGAATGAGTCCGGCGATGCCGCCAAGAACGATCGCACCGACCTGGCCAAAGGTGGAGGGAAAGGCGAGCACGATCACCGCAGCGGCGACGGCGAGCGTCGCCCGTTCGCGGTCAGGCGCGAGCGCGCGCATCATGCCGAGCACGGCCTGCGCGACGACCGCGACGGCAACCACCTTCAATCCGTGCAGCCAGCCGCTTCCGACCGCGTCGCCCAGCATGTCGACGCCGTAAGCGAACAGCACGAGCGCGAGCGCCGACGGCAGTGTGAAACCGGCCCATGCCGCAAGCGCGCCGGCGTAGCCCGCGCGCTTCAGGCCGATGGCGATCCCGACTTGGCTGCTCGCCGGCCCCGGCAGAAACTGACATAGTGCGACGAGGTCGGCATAGGTCTTCTCGTCGAGCCATTGGCGCCGCACCACGAACTCGTCGCGGAAATAGCCGAGATGCGCCACCGGGCCACCGAACGAGGTCACGCCCAGACGCAGGAAGACTTGCAGCACCTCGAACCACGAGGACGGATGCGACGCGTCTTCCGCGGCGGAACTTTCATTTGTCGTTGTCATCCGACATCACCCGCGCAGCCACTGCCCGATCCGCGCCACCGCCTCGCGCATGTCCGCGGGCGCGCCAGCATAGCAGAAGCGGATGAAGTGACGGCCATTAACTGGGTCGAAGTCGATCCCCGGCGTCGCCGCGACACCCGCTTGCTCCAGCATCAGCTTGGCGAATTCAAGCGAGTCGTTGGAGAAGCGCGATACGTCAGCATAAAGATAGAAGGCGCCGTCAACGGGCAGGAATTTTTCAAGGCCCGCTTTCGGCAGACCTTCAATCAAAATACGGCGGTTCTCTTCGTAAGTGTGCTTCACCGCCTCCATCTCGTCGCGGCCCTCGAAAGCGGCCTCCGCCGCGATCTGCGACAGCGTCGGCACGGAAATCGCGAGATTGCCGGCAAGCCGCTCGATCGGGCGCACGTAAGCCTCCGGCGCCACGATCCAGCCGATGCGCCAGCCGGTCATGCAAAAATATTTCGAGAACGAATTGACGACGAGCGCGTTCGGCGAAAGTTTTACCGCGGTCTCGGCGGCAAAGGCGTAGTCGAGGCCGTGATAGATCTCGTCGGAGATGCAGCGGATGCCGAGATCCTCCGCCGCCGCGATCAGCGCCGCGAGCACGTCCTTGCGCATCATCGTGCCGGTCGGATTGGGCGGGCTCGCAACCACGATCCCCTTGATTGGCTGCTTGCGGTGCGCCGCGAGCAACGTCTCCGGCGTGATCGTCCAGCGCGTCGCCTCGCTTGTTTCAATCAAAACCGGTTCGCAGCCGAGCGCGGTGAGAATGTGCCGGTACGGTGGATAGCCGGGATTGGCGAGCGCAACGCGGTCGCCGGTCTCGAACAGCGCGAGGAACGCCAGGATGAATCCGCCCGATGAGCCGGTGGTGACGGCAACGCGCGCAGTATCGACGGCGGCGCGATAGTTTTGCGCGTAATGCCGTGCGATGCGCGCCCGCAAGCTCGGGGTGCCGAGCGCTTCCGTATAGGCGATCGGCCCTGACAACGCCGCGCGCGCGGCCTCGCGTGCTGTCCTTGGCGCCGGCGCCGCCGGTTGCCCAACCTCCATATGTACGACCTTGCGGCCGGCGGCTTCCAGGCGCGCCGCGGCCGCCATCACGTCCATGACCATGAATGGCGGTACATCGCTGCGCGCCGACGGTGTCAGCAGGCGTTTGGCGCGATCGAGCATGACAGGCCCTCGTTTCGCGGCCGCGGGCGTTCGCCCCGCTATTGCCGCATTCGCAGGGCTTGTTTGCCATGTTCCCACAACGAAGTGAACGCAGCCTGCGTTGACCGCATCCGGCCGCCTGACTACTTTGCGTCCGATACGCCGCAAGACGACGGCCAAGATCGCCTTATGACCGCACATGCTCGCTTGAACCGCGCCGCGCGAATGTCGCGCTGCAGTCGCGCGCTAGCCCTTCTCGCCGCGACCGCGCTTGGCGTCCATTCGGGGCCGGCGATCAGCCAGACACGCGGCTTGCCCTTGATCCGCGACGTCGAGACAGAGCAGCTGCTGCGCGACTATACGCAGCCTGTCCTGCGCGCCGCAGGCCTCGCACAACAGAATATTCGCGTCGTTATCATCAACAACCGTGGTTTCAACGCCTTCGTCGCCGACGGCCGTCGCATCTTCATCAATACCGGCGCGCTCATGGAATCAAAGACGCCGAACGAGATTATCGGCGTGCTCGCCCACGAGACCGGGCACATCGCCGGCGGCCATTTGTCGAAGATGCGCGAGGAGATCGCCGCCGCCGAGACCAACGCGATCATTGCCATGCTGCTCGGCCTCGGCGCCGCGATTGGTGCCGCGAAATCGGGCAGCGCCGGCGCCGGACAGATCGCCGGTGCCGCGCTCTCAGCGCCACAGGAGGTTATTCGCCGCTCGCTGATCTCCTATATCCGCGCGCAGGAGGATCAGGCCGATCGCGCCGCCGTAAAATTCCTTACCGCCACGGGTCAATCCCCGAAGGGCATGTACGACACCTTCAAGCGCCTAGCCGATCAATTGCTGTTTACGGCAAAATTCATCGATCCCTACGCGCAGACGCATCCGATGCCAGCCGAGCGCGTCACGGCCCTTGAGGGCGTCGCGCGGCAATCGCCATATTGGGACAAGAAGGATCCGCCGGAACTGCAGCTGCGCCACGATATGGTGCGCGCCAAGTTGTTTGGATTCATGGAGCGTCCGGACAGCATTGCGCGCCGCTATCCGTTGAGCGATACGAGCCTTCCGGCGCGCTACGCGCGCGCGATCTCGGCCTATAAGTATTCCGAACTGCGCGGCGCCGTTGGTCAGATCGACGCGCTGATCCAGGTGCAGCCGAACAATCCGTATTTCCACGAGCTCAAGGGCCAGGCGCTGCTCGAGGGCGGCCGCCCCGCCGAAGCGATCGCGCCGCTGCGCCGTGCGGTGTCGCTGACGAAGCATCCGGCGCTCATTCAGGTCATGCTCGGCCAGGCGCTGCTCGCGGCCAACGAAAAAAGCCACGCCGAAGAGGCGATCGGGCTCTTGCGCGCGGCCTTGCGCGAGGAACCGGAAACCCCCGAAGGCTACGCGCAACTTGCGATGGCTTATGGCCGCAAGGGCGACCTCGCCCAGGCCGATCTCGCCTCCGCCCAGGCCGCCTTTGCGCGTGGCGACATCAAGACCGCGCGTGAACTCGCGGCGCGCGCGAAGACGCGATTCCCCGTCGGTTCGCCCGGTTGGGTGCAAGCTGACGATCTAGTCATTCTCAAACCGAAAACGAAATTGCGTTAACCCCAGAAGGATACGCCGATGACCTCGATGCTTCGACTGATCGCCGCTGCCGCGCTCCTCTCCCTCGCCCTGCCGATGGACGCGAGCCGCGCGCAGACGTTCTCACCCGCCCAGCGCACCGAGATCGAGGCGATCATCAAGAACTACCTGATCAAGCACCCCGAAGTTCTGCAGGAGGTAATGACCGAACTGGAAAAGAACCAGGCCGCCGTCGAAGCCGCGAAGCGCCAAGCGACGATCAAGAACAATCAGGAGAAACTGTTCAACTCCACCCGCCAGGTCACGCTCGGCAATCCGAAGGGCAACGTTACGCTGGTTGAGTTCTTCGATTACAATTGCGGATTTTGCAAGCGCGCGCTTGCCGACATGATGGACCTGATGAAGAGCGATAAAAATCTCAAGATCGTGCTCAAGGAATTTCCGGTTCTCGGCCAGGGCTCGGTGGATGCGGCGAAGATCTCCGTCGCCCTGATGATGCAGGATAAGGATAATAAGAAATATCTCGACTTCCACCAAAAGCTCCTGACCGGACGCGGCCAGGCTGACCGGGCGCGCGCGCTCGCGGTCGCTAAGGAAGTCGGCGCCGACATGGCGCGGCTGGAGAAGGACATGGCGAGCCCGGAGGTGAAGGCGACGCTGGAGGAGAGCTTCAAGCTCGCCCAGGATCTCGGTGTTAACGGAACGCCGAGCTACGTGGTCGGCACCGAGGTTGTCATTGGCGCCGTCGGCTTTGACGCCCTGAAAGAAAAGGTCAGCACCGCGCGATGCGGCAAGCCGACGTGTTGACCGCCCCGTCACACTCATAGCGGCAGCGTTAACTCTCCCCGGCTTGACCGGGGCGCGCGCGCATTCGCGTTTGCACGATCGGCACAGCCGGGTCATAACAAGGACGAGGTCCCTCAGCCCGGTTTGATGCCCGCCGTCCATGCCCAAGACCGCCTATATCCTCAACGGCCCCAACCTCAATCTGCTCGGTACGCGCGAGCCCGAGGTTTATGGTCATTCCTCAATCAAGGACGTCGAGGCGCTATGCCGCGAGGCCGCCAAGGCGCATGGGCTTGACGTTGAGTTCCGCCAGTCCAATCTCGAAGGCGAAATCGTCAACTGGATCCAGGAAGCGGGGGCGAAAAAAGCCGCCGGCATTGTCATTAATCCGGCGGGCTACACGACGACATCGGTCGCGATCCTCGATGCTATTCTTGCGGTGAAAATCCCGGTGATCGAGGTGCATATCAGCAATATTCACGCGCGCGAGGAATTTCGCCGCCATTCGATGATCTCACCGGGCGCCAAGGCGGTGATCTGCGGTTTCGGCATTCAAGGCTATGCGCTCGCGCTTGCGGGGCTCGCCGCGACGGTAAAGGAATAAGAAGCGTGGCGAGCGAACCGAAAAAACCCGATTCGACTAAGCCGCGGATCGAGGTCGACCACGACCTCATTCGTGAATTGTCGGACCTGCTCGCCGAGACCGGCTTGACCGAGATCGAGATCGAACGGGACGGCATGCGTGTGCGCGTCGGCCGGCAGGGTAATTTATCCGTGGTCGCGGCGGCGCCGGGCGCGAGTGCGCCCGTGGCGTCACCCGCGGCCGTCGATTTCGGCAAGCATCCCGGCGTCGTCACCTCGCCGATGGTCGGCACGGCTTACGTCGCCGCGGAGCCGGGCGCCAAGCCGTTCGTCGATGTCGGCAGCAAGGTGAAGGCCGGCGAAACGCTGCTGGTCATCGAAGCGATGAAGACGATGAATCAGATTCCGGCGCCGCGCGCGGGGACGGTGACGCAGATTTTCATCGAGGACGGACGCCCGGTCGAGTTCGGCGAGCCGTTGATGATTATCGATTGATGCGCACGACGGCGAAGCGCCCTTTCTTTACCTCTCCCCGCATGCGGGGAGAGGT
>JACQTM010000031.1 GCA_016210825.1 Hyphomicrobiales bacterium | reverse complement strand
TTCACGTCGGCGTTGCTGTCGGCCATTTTGATCGTCCCGTCGCGCGAAATCGCGTTGCATACATTAATATATGAATATTGGCGCGCCCAGCCGCGCCGCTCGACCTATCAGCCACGCATTAGGGCGGTTACGTGGGCGGCGACCGAGCGGGATAGACCTTCGAGGTCATAGCCGCCCTCGAGCAGCGAAACCACGCGGCTTTGCGCGGTCTTTTCAGCGATATCCATCAGCTTGCGGGTGACCCAGCCGTAATCAGCTTCGGTGAAATTGAGATTGGCCAGCGGGTCGCGCATGTGCGCGTCGAAGCCCGCGGAAATGACGATCATGTCGGGCTTGAATGCGGCGACCCGCGGCAGGATTGAGGTCTCCATGGCCTCGCGAAATTTCTCGCCGCCATCGCCCGCGCGCAGCGGCGCATTGACAATATTATTGTGCTCGCCGCGTTCCGAGACCGCCCCGGTGCCTGGATAAAGCGGCATCTCATGGGTCGAGCAATACATCACGGTCGGGTCACTCCAGAAAATCTCTTGCGAGCCATTGCCGTGATGCACGTCGAAATCCACGATGGCCACGCGGTCGAGGCCGTGCTGCTTCTGCGCATAGCGCGCGGCGATGGCGGCGTTGTTGAACAGGCAAAAGCCCATCGGCCGCACGGTCTCGGCGTGATGGCCGGGCGGGCGCACGGCAACGAAGGCGTTGGCCGCCTTCTTGCCGATCACTTCGTCGACGGCATGTCGGGCGCCGCCAACCGCGCGCAGGGCCGCCTCGAAACTGCCGGGCGACATCGAAGTGTCGGCGTCGATACGTACAAGACCCTCGCGCGGCGTCACATCGCGGATCTGCTCGACATAATCGAGCGGATGACAGAGCGCGACGGTTTTCAGTTCCGCGGCCGGTGCCTGCTCGCGGGCGAGCGGCGCGAATTGTTCGGCTTCCAGTACGCGCTCGATCGCGCGCAAGCGGTCTGGGCGCTCGGGGTGCCCTGCCGGCGTGAGATGATCGAGGCAAGCGGAATGGGAGATAAGCAGCGTGGACATGCCATCAACACTTAAGGCTTGCAGGCGGTGAGCGAAAGCCCTGTTAGAGCCAGCGCTTTCCGGTCACCTCGACGCCGGGAGGTGGCGCCGGTTTGTCAGGCACGAAGAAGCATGGCGCCAGCGGCTCGGACGGATCGACGCGATAGGGCGCGAAATCGGTAATGCCCTCACCGGCAAGAAAACTGTCGTCGATGAGAAAATTGCCGGTGAAGTTTTTCGATGGTTTTGCAAAAATTCCATAGGCAGCATCGGCAAGGATCTCCGGCGTGCGCGACATGCGCATTACGCGATCGCCGCCGAGCAGATTTTTGATCGCCGAGGTGGCTATTGTTGTGCGCGGCCATAGCGCATTGACGGCGATGCCTTGCGCGCGCAACTCGCCGGCTAAGCCGAGGACGACGAGGCTCATGCCAAATTTCGCCATTGAATATGCCGTGTGCGGGGCGAACCACTTTTCTTGCATATCGAGCGGCGGTGAGAGCATCAGGATGTGCGGATTTTCCGCTTTGGCGAGATACGGGATTGCGTATTTCGACACCAAGAAAGTGCCGCGCGCATTGACCTGGTGCATCAAGTCGAAGCGGCGCATGTCGGTCTCGGCCACGGACGTCACCTGCACGGCGCTGGCATTGTTGACCACAATATCGAGCCCGCCAAAGGCCGCCGCCGCCGCGTCGATCCCGGACTTTACGGAAGCCTCATCACGAACGTCGACGACGAGCGGCAGCGCGCGGCCGCCGGCTTTCTCGATCTCTTCGGCGGCGGTGTGGATGGTGCCGGGAAGTTTCGGATGCGCGGTCTCGGTCTTGGCGGCGATGGCGATATTGGCGCCGTCACGCGCGGCGCGCAGCGCGATCGCGAGCCCAATGCCGCGCGATGCGCCGGTAATAAAGAGTGTTTTTCCCGCAAGTGACATGTCCGATCCTCGCAATCCTGCAGGGCTATTCCTAAATGATGAGCGATCATCGCGATAGTCGCGGCTTTTTGCGCGGAGTATCCATGCAGTTGACCGGTATCCACCACCTCACCGCCGTCTCCGCCGACGCGCCGGGGAACTTGCGTTTTTACACGCAAGTGCTCGGAATGCGCCTCGTGAAGAAGACCGTCAACCAGGACGATGTCAGCGCGTATCACCTGTTTTATGCCGACGGTTTGGCGTCGCCGGGCAGCGATCTTACCTTCTTCGATTTTCGCACCAAACCCGCGCGTCCGGGCAATCACAGCATCAGCCGCACCGCGTTGCGGGTGGCGGGCCGTGACGCTTTGGACTTCTGGCACAAGCGACTTTCCGCCGCCGGCGTGAAGATGGGTGACATTCAGCCGCGCGACGGGCGCCTGACGCTCGATTTCGAGGATCCGGAGGGCCAGCGCTTGAGCCTCGTGGACGACGGCGGCCGGGGCGAGGCGAATTCATGGGCCAAGAGCCCGGTTCCGGGCGAGCGGCAAATCCGCGGGCTTGGCCCGATTACCATGACCGTTACGGATCGCGCGCCAACCGACGCGGTGCTGACGCAGGTGATGAACATGCGGCGTGTACGCGACTATCCGGCTCCGGAATCGAACAAGGATTCCGTGCACGTTTACGAGATGGGAGCGGGTGGTCCCGCCGCCGAGCTGCATGTCGAGGTGCTGCCCGATTTGCCGCCCGCACATCCCGGCGCGGGTAGCGTGCACCACGTTGCGTTCCGCACGCCCGATAACGCGCAATACGACGAATGGGCGGCGCGGCTGAAAACA
>JACQTM010000089.1 GCA_016210825.1 Hyphomicrobiales bacterium | reverse complement strand
GTTTCCATACCGTCGACTGGAACGACACCATCAAGAGCGCGCGCCCATGCCGCTTCCACAGAAAGGGAAGCTGAATGACCGGCACAGCATGATGTCGCAAGTTCAATCGCAACCATCGCGGTCTCCGCCACCATAATTGTCAATATCGGATGCAGCCCTCGAGCTTAGATCACCGGCCGCGGCTTCAGTGACATGCTGGTGAGCGAGTGCTTGTAAGGAGACTCGCCGACCTTCGTGAGCAGCCCACGCCCCAATTTATATCGATAGTTGTTGGTCATCGGGTCAGGCACGGCGTGACAGACCGAATTGGCCGGCGAGCCAGGATAGTTGAAGTTGGCCATGGCCACGCCTTCGCGCATTTCGTCGCTGACGATAGCGACCGCAACGAATTGTCCGTCGGTAGTTTTGATATGTCCATCCTTCATCAGCGTATTGAAGTTGAGATCAGCATCAAGCACGCCCTGCGGCTGCCCCGTCTGAACGTAGACGGTGTCATTGTATACCTGCACCAGATCGCCACTTTCGATGCCCCCCGGGCCGGCATCCTTCGGATGAACAATGATGAATGGGAATGGCCAACGCTGAGACAAATACGGCTTGCGCAGGTCGTCAAAACCGGATTGCCATGTCTCGTTGATACGGCCATTGGTAACCCAAATCTCGCCTTTCTCCTTGCGCGGCTTGACCGCGTCATAGAACTGGATCCAACCGGCAAATTTCCAGGGCGATTTCAGGAGGATTGCCTTGCCGCTATGTGTATTGAATGCGTACAAAAATTTCTGCTGGACCTCGACGCCTTCGATCTCACCCCAATCGTTGACAGGATCATGCAAGCGCTTGGTTCCGATGAGTTTCCCGTCGCGGACACGAATCGGTGTCTGGATTCCAGTCGTGCCATAGGTGCGGAGCAAATCGTGCCCCTTGGTCCCTGTCTCCTTCGCCTTCACCACCAGGGGATGATAGTTAAGGACGCCGTTGCGGCCGAAGCGCGCCGCTTCCTCGAACACATCATTCGATGTTTTCCAATCGTAGCCGGTAAATCCCATCTTTAACGCGAATTGCTGTACCGCCCACCAATCGGGTTGCGCCTCTCCTGGAGCATCATAAAATTTGGAATAGAGGCGCAGACGTCGCTCAGAGTTGCAGCGCGCGAAGTCATCCTCGCCCCATGTTGCTGCTGGCAGCACGATATCAGCAATCTGCGTATTGAGCGGCTCGACCGGGTAGATGTCGGAATCAACCAGAACCATTCCTCCACTGTCCACGCGCTTCTTCAGTGTCTCAAATATCGCCTGGCGATTCAGGTTGCTGATCTGGTGGGGATTGCCGCGAGTCTGCTGATAGATGCTATCGGCAAGAGCCTGCGACGCCAGCATGGCCTGTATCCAAGTTGTGCCGAATACCCAGACAAACCTGGCTTCGCCATTCATCACCCAGCGGTCAAGGTTGAAGCTTTTTTTCCGCCGCCCCGGATATTTCTCGGGGTTGAGCCATCCGGAGCCGCCACCAGCACCCATCATGCCTCGCTGGTGGCCGCCGCCGCGCGCGATCACGCGGCCTGGCCGGTTGCCGGCGCCGCAAATCAATGCAAGCGACGCGAGTGACGCCGAATTCATATAATTGTTCGACCAGTAATTTCCTTTTTCCATCATGAACGAGGTCTTAGGCCGCCCCCCATTCGGTTTCGGCTTGGCGATCAGTTCGGCGCAGCGCTGGATGTCGGCGGGGTTGAGCCCCGTTATCCGCGCGGCGACATCTAGCTTGCTTTCCTCTTGCGCGAGGATGAACTTGGAATAGTCGGACCAGTCGCTCTGCCAGGTTCCCCAGGTCGTGCGCCATTGCCACCCGGTATTGCGCGTGCCGCGGCCAAATCCGGAATCGACCTCCCAGCTATTTGCAACCCACTTGTCGATGAATTCCTGATCCTGCCACTTGTTCTCGATGACGATGCGCGCCAGCGCCATGTGCAGGACAGTGTCGGTGCCCGGAATGATCGCGAGCCAGAGACCGCCATTCTTCACGCCGTAGGCCACGCCCATGGTTTTGTGCGGCGTGACAAAGATCATTTTCTTATTTCCTGGCATCAGCCAATTGGTGAACAACGTCGTCTTCGTCTCGTACGGATCGACCCCGGACATGAAGGCAACTTCGCAATCGCCCCAGTCCTCGTAGGAAGCGGAGAACGAATCAACGCCGGCGTCGTCCAGCCCGGTTGCATCATTGGTATTTGAGCATTTATCATGTGGCGCGACCGACGGCGTTCCGATCGAGGTCATCGCCAGCTTGGTGATGGCGTAGGTGTTCTCGAAATACTGATAGGAGTACATCTTCACTGCCCAGGCGTGCTCGCCATATTTGGCGATGATGTACTTCGAAATATCCGCCATCACATCAGTGGCGAGATCCCACGAAATCGGCGTAAGCGTGCCGCGCACGCGGATCATCGGCTGCAGGAGTCGCTCACTGGTGCGATTTTCCGGGTTGTAGCATTTCTGGGCCAGTGTGCCGCCACGGATCGAGTGATCGCCTCCAACGTTCACAACGGTGGCGTCCTTATCCGAAACCACCAATACATGATGCGGACGGCCTTTGTAGCGCACGATGTTATGCTGACTTGGGCTCGCCCACGCACCCTGCGGCTGTTCATGCGGAAAATCCGCGTTGAAGGCATTTTGTTCCGCTCTCATCCCGCCTTCTTTACCGACCGGCCAGCGATATACCTTGTAGCCACATGCGATGGTGCAATAGTCGCATGCTGTCGTGAGCACCTCGGCATCCTTAGGAGGAAGCGGTACGTAGTCTTTTGCGTAGACCGCGAATGCGTGTGGATATTGCTTCTCAGCCATGGTGTGCTCTCCTTAGGCGCGGCGCGCGGCAACGTTGGCCGCATAACCATAAACCAGGCCCATGACGCCGACCGCGTAGAGGTCATCGCCGACCGTCTCCAGCACGATCTGCGGCAAACTCTCGGTCGCGTGGCCAGAAACCACCATGCCGTGCCGAGTCAAATCGAAAGTCGTGAGATGCAGCGGACATGGTCCGAGGATCTGGTGCTCTTTTTTGAAGGTGTCCTGAAGCGGACCGCCCATATGCGTGCAAATTTGGTTGAACGCGACGATGTCCTGCTGCGGCCCAACGCCCGCCCCAGCCGGGACACCCAGCCTGACAAGGATGTTGCTCACGTTCCCGTACGGATAGGTGAATTCAATCGGAGCGCCGGTCTTGAGGGCGGATATCCGCCCGATCTTCTGGCGCGGATAGTCGGCCTTGAGCGCGTGAAGTGGCGCAGCAATACCGATGCTGGGAACCCCGTTCAAGGCGATCATGGTAACCGCCGCGCCGCCGGTGAGCAGAACTTGGCGCCGGTCGAGGCAATGTCTGGCGGACACGCCATGCTCGTGCCGTTCGCGCGTCTGGTTATCGTGTGATTGTTTCATGACGCGTGCTCCTGTCATTTCATGACCTGATATTCGGGCAGCGTGGGCTGCTTGACGATCATTGGTGTGTCCATGCTCAGAGAATTGAGAAACGCGACGAGCTCCTTCTTCTCTTGATCGTTTAGGCCGAGCGGCTTGACGAGAGGCGATTTGTTCGGGCCGGGGCCTCCTCCAACGTTGTAGAAATCGACCACTTCTTCGAGCGTGTACAAGATGCCGTTGTGCATGTAGGGCGCGGTGTATTTCAGCTCGCGCAAAGACGGCGTGCGGAACTTGCCGATGTCCTTGGGATTTTTGGTCTGATAATAGAGCCCCATGTCGAGATCGGCGTCCTTGTAGCCAGTGGCGGTGATGCCCTTCTGGTAGTGCTCCCAGCGGTGGGTGATTTGGTAGAGAGGATCCGTCTTGAACAACTCGTTTTCCGGCACACCGAGCGAATAAAACCGCTGATCCGACGCCAGTGGACCGTTGTGGCATTGAATGCAGCCAGCCTTGCCCTTGAATAACTCGAATCCGCGCAGTGCATCCGCTGATAGAGCCGGCTTGTCGCCCATCATGTAGCGGTCGAATGGGACCTTCTTGGCATCGGAAACGATCGTCCGCTCAAATGCCGCGATCGCCTGGTAAGCTTGCGTGATCCGCGGCCACTCGGTGCCAAACACTTTTTTGAACTCGGCCACGTATTCGGGAATGAAGCGTAATCGCATCTCCATCAGCGATGGATCTCCATTGCCAGCAACATTGCCTTCGGCGGCGGACGGCGCCTGAGCTTCGAGGCTTGTTACGTTGCCTTCCCAAAACAGCTTGTTGTAATAGGCCGAGTTCAGGACTGTCTGCGAATTCCTCCAGTGCTGCGTCCCCGGATAGCCGCGCGAAATCTCCCCGCCATCGCCCCAGCCTTGTTCTGGCAGGTGACAGGCCGCGCACGGCGAACTCGCGTCTCCGCCCATTCGTGGATCAAAGAAAAGCTTCTTGCCGAGCTCGACCTTCGCAGGCGACATCGGGTTGTCCGCCGGAACCGGAACGGGCGGAAGGGGGCCGAGCGGCGGGAACTTCACTGCAACGGCTGTCGTCGTCTGTGCCGCCGCCGGGTCTGATTTTGTAGTTTTCTTCTTCTGCGCCACGACGGTGTCTGTCAGCAACGCGGTTACGAGAGCCAGCGCACTTGCACCGAGCAAGGAACCCAGCAG
>JACQTM010000084.1 GCA_016210825.1 Hyphomicrobiales bacterium | reverse complement strand
TATGTTTCGCCGAAATCGGGCCGCGCAGTATCACGCGCGGCCGGTGAGGCGTGGCGCGAGCGGCTCATGCTCCTGCCAGCATTCCTGCGCGATGGATCGGTGACCGAACCGCTGCAGCCGTCTGATCTTAGCGCCGGTTTTACGCTTACCGGTTTCTTCCTTATGCGCCATGTGCTCGAACCGCGCGGGCTGGCGATGTCCGACGCCCGCGCGCATTTCATTGCTGCAGTTGCGCGCGCCACCGCATCCGCGGCCTGATCATCAGGCCAAATGAAAAGGGCCAGCCCGAAGACTGGCCCGATCCTCAATCGCTACGATTAATAGCGATAGCCGCCACCATAGTAACAGGCTTTACAGCGCCAGCCGATGCAGCGGCCGTAATAATCCCAAGAATAGCACACCCGGCCGCACTTGCAGTACGCGACCGGTGTGTATTGCTGATTTAGCAACGTTGCCGTACCGGCGGGTGAGCCGTTCGCCGGAGCCGCCATAACAGCGCCCGAGCCAAGGCCTAAGCCGATGGCGACGAGCATCGCAATCAAGATGGTCCGCATTCTCTGTTCTCCTCGTGTCCCGTCCTAGTCGTGAGCGCAAGCATGCGCTTCACAGGTTGCGCGGCGAAATCGACTTCCCCTACGCCGCATTCGCAGGCCGTTCCGAACCAAAACAGGGACGGTCGGTCCGTCCACCCAGGAACAATGGTAGCACTAGTGCGGCCAAGACGGGAATGCCACTATTTTACATCGCCCTTGCCCTTCCCCATATCGAAGTATCCGTGAATCCAGGCTTTGCGCGCTGTTCATCCCTTGTTCAGTCACGCATGGCGCGATACCGGTGATCCAATGGGAAAACGGCTGATTCCGCCCGACAGGGGTGATGTCCAGGTCATTGCCCTGCGCGAAGCGTTGGAAGAGCGCTATCTCGCGTATGCGCTCTCGACCATTATGCACCGGGCGCTGCCGGACGCGCGCGATGGTTTGAAGCCGGTACACCGCCGTATCCTCTATGGAATGCGGTTGCTGCGGCTCGATCCGGGCGCAGCTTTTAAGAAATCGGCGAAAATCGTCGGTGATGTCATGGGCAATTTTCATCCCCATGGCGACCAGGCAATTTACGACGCGCTTGTCCGCCTCGCCCAGGACTTTGCTTCGCGTTATCCGCTGATCGACGGGCAGGGTAATTTTGGCAACATCGACGGCGATAACGCCGCTGCTTATCGCTACACCGAAGCGCGGATGACCGAAGTCGCGCGCCTTCTGCTCGATGGCATCGACGAAGATGCCGTCGATTTTCGCGCCAATTACGACGGATTGTCGAACGAACCGGTGGTTCTTCCCGGCGCGTTTCCTAACCTGCTCGCCAACGGTTCGCAGGGTATCGCGGTCGGCATGGCGACGGCGATCCCGCCGCACAATGCTGCCGAACTTTGTGACGCCGCGTTTTTTCTGATCGGCCGCAAGCGCGCAAAATCACGTGAATTGATGAAATTCGTGCCGGGTCCGGATTTCCCAACCGGCGGGATCGTGGTCGACACGCCCGAGGCAATCGCGGAAGCCTATGACACGGGGCGAGGTTCATTTCGCGTACGTGCGCGCTGGAAGAAAGAGGACCTCGGCCGCGGCACCTATTCGATCGTGATTACGGAAATTCCCTGGTTGGTGCAGAAGTCGCGGCTGGTCGAGCGTATTGCCGAATTGCTAAACGACAAGAAGTTGCCACTAGTCGCTGACATTCGCGATGAATCGACGCAGGACGTGCGACTAATTGTCGAACCACGTTCGCGCACTGTGGATGCGGAATTGCTGATGGAAAGCCTTTTCAAGCTAACCGAGCTTGAAAGCCGAATTCCGCTCAACATGAACGTACTGGTGAAAGGGCGCGTCCCAACAGTCGTGAGCCTCGTCGAGGCGTTGCGCGAATGGCTCGATCACCGGCGGGACGTGCTGGTGCGCCGATCACGCCATCGCTTGAAAACGATCGAGCATCGGCTCGAAGTGCTCGGCGGCTATCTCGTCGCCTACCTCAATCTCGATAAGGTCATCAAGATCATCCGCGAGAAGGACGAGCCGAAGCCCGTCCTGATGAAGACCTTCAAGCTCACCGAAATTCAGGCCGACGCCATCCTCAATATGCGGCTGCGCAACTTGCGCAAGCTCGAGGAAATGGAGATCCGGGCGGAGGACAAGTCGTTACGCGTCGAACGCAAGTTACTAAAAGAACTTATCGCTTCCGAAAAGGATCAATGGAAAAAGGTCGCCGAAGAGATCAAGGCGGTGCGCAATACATTTGGGCCAAAGATCACGCTCGGCAAGCGGCGCACCACCTTCGGCATCGCGCCGGCGCACGAACTTGCGGCCATCGAGGAGGCGATGATCGAGCGCGAGCCAATCACGGTCGTTGTCTCGGAAAAGGGCTGGATTCGCGCGCTACGCGGTCATGTCGGCGACCTCTCCGGGGTCGTCTTCAAGACCGATGATGCTTTGAAGCTCGCATTTCCAACAGAGACGACATCGAAGTGTCTCGTCTTCGCCACGAACGGGCGCTTCTACACGCTTGATGCCGCGAAGCTTCCCGGCGGGCGCGGGCACGGCGAGCCAATTCGTCTATTCATCGATCTCGAGCAGGATGCTGAGGCAATCTCGGTCTTTCCATATCAAAGCGGCCGCAAATTCTTGGTGGCGAGCCGGTCCGGCCGCGGCTTCATCGTCGCGGAGGACGATTGCCTCGCCAACACGCGCAAGGGCAAGCAGGTGCTCAACGTCAAGGCCAAGGACACTGCCGCCGCCATCGCGACGGTGGACGGCGAGCTTGCCGCAACGATTGGTGAGAACCGAAAGATGGTGATCTTCCCGCTCGATCAATTGCCAGAGATGTCGCGCGGGGCAGGCGTGCGGCTGCAACGCTACAAGGATGGCGGACTCTCGGATGTGACGACATTCAAGGGCAAGGACGGGATGTCATGGCTCGACGCAGCAAGCCGCACCTTTACGATGTCGCTCAAGGAATTATCGGATTGGCGCGGCAACCGCGCTGACGCCGGCCGCCTCGCGCCGAAAGGTTTTCCGAAATCCAACACCTTCAATCGTGGGATCTCGCATGAAGATGGTGATTGAGTCGTTCTAGACCTTGACCAGCATGGCCGTGGCATACATGACGACGATACCAAGCGCGAGGCCGCCCAAAGTCATTGGTGAGAGCCAGTT